>CAYSMQ010000447.1:0-294 GCA_964432035.1 uncultured Ardenticatenaceae bacterium | reverse complement strand
TCGGTGGCGGCGGGGTGAGGGTTTTGCCACGAATTTTACGAATTTTACGAATTCATCCTACTATGGAAGGACAAGCTTCATCTGAACTGTTCATGGAAGTAGACAGCTCGAAATTAGTGCCATTCGTGTAATTCGTGGCAGAGGGGCTTTTATGGAAAAGAGACGATTGGCAGCCAGTTCATGGTCCTGGCACGCGCCTTATTACGCGGGAGAATGGTCGTTGCTCGATCTTCCGCAGTCGGCGCACAAGGCGGGTGTTCGCCACATTGAGTGCAATGACTTCATGCTGCCGCC
>CAYSMQ010000446.1:2485-4141 GCA_964432035.1 uncultured Ardenticatenaceae bacterium | reverse complement strand
GTGTGGTCGCGTTCTTATGCTAAAAGTAACCGGCCTAAGCAAAGACTTTGGCGGTTTGCGAGCGCTCGATGACGTCTCCTTCGAGGTTCACGAAGGCGAAGTTGTGGGCCTCATTGGTCCCAATGGATCGGGGAAATCCACCGCATTTAACGTCATCACCGGCTTTCTGCCTGCGACTTCCGGTTCCGTTCACTTTCTAGGTGAAGATATTACCGATCTCCCCGCGCACCAGGTGGCGCGGCGCGGCATGGCGCGCACGTTCCAGCTCGTTCGTCCTTTCTTGCACCTCAGCACGCTGGACAACGTCATCGCCGGTTGTTTCTTCGGCAAGAGCCAATTGACCTCGCACCGGCAGGCCAAATCGCGCGCATTGGAGATTTTAGAACAGGTGGGCCTGGTCGAAAAAGCGGACGAACCGGCGCGCAACTTAACTGTGATGGAGCGCAAATGGCTGGAGGTGGCCCGTGCGCTTGCCTGTGAACCGCGTCTCCTCCTACTTGACGAGTTCATGGCGGGCCTCAACGCCAGCGAAATCCCCCAGGCCGTGGAGCTCGTGCAACGCCTCAACACGTCTGGCATTACCATCATCATCGTCGAGCACATTATCAAAGCGATCACCCGCACGTCCCAGCGCATCATCGTGCTCAACGCCGGGCGCAAACTGGCGGAGGGTAGCGCGGCAGATGTGGTGGCGGATGCGGGGGTGGTTGAGGCTTATTTGGGAACGGAGATAGTGCAGGGGTGAACGGGTGAGGAGGTGAACTCACCCCGTCACCCCTGCACCCTTTCATCGACAACTAGGACCGAACTGTAGATCAAGATGCTTGACGTTAGCAACCTCCACGTCGCCTACAATGAGATCCAGGTCCTCTGGGGTGTTTCGTTGCAGGTGGAGGCGGGGTCTATTGTGGCGTTGCTGGGTCCGAATGGCGCCGGCAAGACGACGACGTTGAAGGCGATTATGGGCTTGCTACCTGTGAAAGAGGGCGCTATCCATTTCAAGAAGCAACCTATCGGCGGCGAGGCCACTTACGATATCGTCAATGCGGGGTTGACCCTTGTGCCGGAATGGCATGGCACCTTTTCTACGCTCACTGTGCTAGAAAATCTGGAACTGGGCGCCTTTCCCCGTCGCGCCCGCCAACAGCGCGCGCAGACGCTGAGGGAGGTGTATGAGATTTTCCCACGTTTACAGGAACGACAAGACCAGATGGCGGGTACGTTGAGCGGTGGCGAGCGGCAGATGTTGGCCATTGCCCGCGCGCTCATGGCTCGGCCGGAGATGCTCATCCTGGACGAGCCCTCGCTGGGTCTGGCGCCCCTCATCGTGCAAAATATCTTTGAAGTGATCGGCGAAATCAACCACCAGGGCGTTTCCATCCTCATCGTGGAACAAAACGTGCACCTCACGCTAAAAACCGCTCACTACGGCTACGTCATCGAATCCGGCCGCATCGTAAATGAAGGACCATGTGACGAATTGCGGGAGGATGATCGGATACAGGAGGCATATCTTAGTTTGTAGAGTGTAGAGTGTGAACTGTGGGGTGTGGATTACACTCTACACACCACACTCTACACACCACGCTCTACACACCACAACAACGATGGACGCCCTACTCCAAACCATCGCCTCAGGTCTGCTAACCGGCGCGC
>CAYSMQ010000446.1:0-2475 GCA_964432035.1 uncultured Ardenticatenaceae bacterium | reverse complement strand
GGATCCAGGAGGCATATTTAAGTTTGTAGAGTGTGAGCTGTTGGTGTAGATTACACTCGACACCCCCCCACTCTACACGCTACATCACCACCATGGACGCCCTACTCCAAACTCTGGCCTCAGGTCTTCTAACCGGCGCGCTGTACGGCGTGGGCGCGTTGGGGTTGTCGCTGGCTTTTGGCGTGCTCAAGGTACTCAACGTGGCGCACGGCGAGCTGATTATGATTGGCGGCTACGCCACGTTCTTTCTCTTCTCGCTGCTGGGGCTGGATCCCTTTCTTTCTATCGGCATCGTTTTTGCCATCCTAGTCGTGCTCGGACTGGTCTTGCACGCGTTACTTTTCCGCCATGTGGTACGACTTGGCGAAGAGGATCGTATCAAGAACTCTTTGCTTATCAGTTTTGGGTTAACGCTTATCCTGCACACGCTGGCGGTTACCTTTTTCACGGCCGACGACCGCAGCATCGCCACCGGCTACGCCTCGCAGGCGCTTAATCTCGGTAATGTACGGTTGGCCGTGGTGCGCCTGGCGGGACTGGCGGTTGCCGTGCTCGCCGTTTTTCTGTTGGAACGCTTTATGACGCGCACCATCTGGGGTAAGGCGCTGCGCGCCACGAGCGAAGATTGGGTCACCGCTGCCCTGACCGGCATCGACGTGCGCCGCGTGTATTTTGTGGCCTTTGCCATCGCCGCCGGTCTGGCGGGAATCACGGGCGTGCTCGTCGCCGTCAGCTTTAGCGTCAACCCCTCCATCGGCCTGCAGTGGACGCTCAAAGCTCTCATCGTCGTGGTTCTCGCCGGCCTGGGAAGCATGCGCGGCACGCTGTTCGCCGGCCTGCTGTTGGGCCTGGCAGAAGCGCTCAGCTCATACCAATTCGGCGGCGAGTACCGGGAGGTGGTGGGCCTGATCATCTTTCTCGTGGTGCTTAGTGTGCGGCCGCAGGGGCTTTTTGGTCGTGAAGGGGTGCAGGGGTGAGCGGGTGAAGGGGTGAAACACTCCGGTACCCGCTCACCCGTTCAGAGTAAAAAGGAGGCAAACATACGCACAAATCTGGTTCCCATCTTAGTCGCGCTAGCCCTCCTGACCCTACCGCTGGTGACGCAGGACGACGCTACGCTGACGACGGTCGTGCTCATGTTCATTATCGCCGCGCTTGCTGTTAGTTGGAATATTGTGGGTGGTTTTGCGGGGCAGATCAGCCTCGGCCATGCTGCATTCTTCGGGATCGGCGCGCTGGTGACGCGTTTGCTCTGGATGCAGGACGCGCCCTTCTTTGTCAGCTTCCTCGCCGGTGGCCTCGCCGCCGCCGTCGCCGCGCTCATCCTGGGCCTTCCGGGCCTGCGCCTGCACGGTATTTACTTTGCCATCGGCACCCTGGCCCTGGCCGAGGCTATCCGTATCACGGTCGGCAGCGTTTTTCCCCGCGTCACGGCGCTGCCCGCCGAGCTGCTGCGCAGTTATAGTCTCGTCTCGCGCTACTATCTCTCCTTTGCCGTCCTGGTGCTCTCCGTTGCCGTTTCCTATGTCCTCATGCGCTCCAAACCCGGCCTGGGCATGATGGTTGTGCGCGAAGATGAGGGCGCTGCGCGCGCCATCGGCGTGAACGTGTTTGCCTACAAGCTGGCGGCTTTCATCATCAGCGCCGGGCTGGCCGGGCTGGCTGGCGGGAGTTTCGCGTTCTTCCACGTCAGCTACTATCCCAGCTTGCCGTTCGGGCCCGAATGGACCTTCGACGCTCTCATCGTGACCTTCGTCGGCGGCATCGGCACAATCGTCGGCCCCCTCGTCGGCGCCGTATTTTTCGTATTGGTACAGGATTTTGTCCAAGACGCACTGCCCGCCGCCTTCGTCGGCGCCCACCTCCTCATTTTTGGCGCCCTCTTCATCGCGGTCGTGCTGCTCCTCCCCGGCGGCTTCATGGAAGCGTGGGAGAGGGTGCGGCGACGGGATGTGCAGGGATGAAGGGGTGACAGGGTGAAGGGGTGAAAACACTCCGGCACCCGCTCACCCGTTCATCCCCTCACCGGTTCATGTTCATAACAAGGAGACAGAAAATGCGTACCAAACTATTCATCCTTATCGTCCTCCTCGCCCTCCCCCTCGCCGCCTGCCAGCCACAAGCGCAGGCGCCGGAGTCGATTGACGTCGGGGCTGTGGTGCCGCTGACGGGGGCCTTTGCCGGCGGCGGCGCCCAGGTGGAGCGCGGGTACCGGATGGCCGTGGAGGATATCAATGCCGAAGGCGGCATCTTTGTAGAAGAGTTCGACGCCACCATCCCCATCGAGCTTAACCTTATGGACGATGAATCGGATCCCAACAACACGGTCAGCCACCTGGAATCGCTCAATTCCGACGGCGTCGTCGCCTACCTGGGCGGATTTGGCAGTAGCCTGCACGCCGCGGCTGCGGCCATTGCCGAGAAGAATCAGGTGCCCTATCTGGGCGTGGCTTTTGCCCTGCAACAGCCACACGA
>CAYSMQ010000445.1:0-4163 GCA_964432035.1 uncultured Ardenticatenaceae bacterium | reverse complement strand
GCTCGGTTTGGCAGCGTACGGCTGGTTCATTCGCCCCGTTTACGGCGCGCTGCCCAGCTACACCGAGTGGTATGATGGCCAGACAATCGTGCTTACCGATCGCGAGAACCTGCTGCGCCTGGGTTGGTACTTGGGTCCGCTCGGTGTTTGGCTGGGCATCGCCGGAATCTGCCTGTCAATCTGGAAGATAAACCGTGGTACCGTTGCCTTCCTGGGTCTGGGCCTCTTCTTTTCGCTGTTATATCTGTGGCGTGTCCAGGCCAACCCGCACCAGATCTACGTTATGCGCCGCTACGCACCCGTGGTGGTGCCCTTTTTCATCGCCGGCGGCGCGGCGCTCCTACACTTTCTCATTTTTGACGCTCCTCGCACGGTCGCTAACGCTCGGGCTCATAGTGAGCGCTTCAGCGCAAAAACGGACGCGGAAAGGTCTACGACAAGCCTGCAAATCAACACTTTCACAGCCGTCCGCGTCCTGGGCCTACTTCTAGCCCTTGCCTGGCTGGCGAACATCGCCTGGTCGGCGCGCGGGTTTATCACACAGGTTGATTATCGCGGGCTCACAGCACAATTGGCGCGATTAGACCGGCAGCTGCCCGAAAACAGCGTTCTGCTCTTTGACGATCAGTCCCCAATTAGCCAGGGTGACATCCTGGGCACGCCCTTGCGCTTCGTATTCGGGCACGACGTATTCACGCTTCGCCAGCCCGATCAACTTGACGAGGCTGCATTGGTCAGGACCATCGAAAACTGGCAAAATAGCGGACGCTCTGTTTTCTGGGTTGGCGCACCTGATTGGTTAGAGATGCATGCGTTAGAATTCGTCGCGGAAGAAGTCACGATTACAACCAGCGCCTTAGAAGGCAGTTACGATCACAAACCATATAGGATCTTGCCACTGACCTGGAACTTAAACCTGAACCGGATTGAGTCGCCATGACCGAAAATCACCTAAATGCGCTAGAAGATGAACCGGCAGAAGAGATTGACGTCGAAGAAATAATGCAGCAAATCCGGGCCCGTATCCTTGCCGAGCAGGCCAACCTGCCCCAATACAGCGAGACGCTCGTGGACATCGACGGTAAGCGTTTTTCACCTGAGTTCTACGAACACCTCTACCGCGCAAATCTCGCACATAACGAAGTCGGCGTCGATTTGCACGTCACGCCTGTGTCAATTCCTCTGCTTGGGCCCCTCGTCGAAAGTTTGCGCCGCAAGGTGCATGAACTCGTCCTCTTCTACGTGAATCAGATCACGGCCCAACAGCGCGAAGTAAATGCCCACCTTCTACAGGCACTGAGCCTTCTGGCCACGGAATTGGATGCCGATACTACATCACAAGAGCGGGAGACAAACGGCACATGATATGAAAATCGCCTTCGTCACCCCCTGGTATGGCCAATACGTCAGCGGCGGCATGGAAACCATCACGCGCCAGATTGTCACACGGCTACACGGCGCCGGTTTCGACGTGGAAGTGCTCACCACGTGCATCCGCGACTTCCACGCCGATTGGTCCACCAACTTCTACCGACCGGGCCTCGATAGCTTTCAAGACGTGCCCGTACGTCGCTTTGTCGTGCAGAAGCGAGATAAGAGCGCCTTCGATCAGGTTAACGCCCAGCTGATGCAAGGTCGCCCCGTCTCCAAAGCCGACGCCAATACCTTTTTGAACCAGATGTTCATTTGTCCTTCTCTGTACGACCATATCGCCGAAAACCGCGATCAGTATCTCTATTTCTTCGTACCGTACATGTTTCCGACCACATATTTTGGAGCGCGGATCTCCCCTGAGCGGTCGGCCATCATTCCATGCCTGCACGATGAAGCGTACGCCTACCTGGATATCTTCCGGCGCGTTATGTCCCAGGTACGCGCCCAGATCTTTTTCGTCCACGCCGAGCGCGAGCTAAGCGAACGATTGTACGGCGCGCCCGCGGGCCAAATTCGCGCGGTCGTCGGCGGCGGTGTGGACGAGGAGCTTCACGGCGACGCGCGTCGTTTTCGCCAGAAATACGGCCTGGGAGACGACCCCTTCTTCCTGTATGTGGGCCGCAAAGAGCGGGGCAAGAATGTACCCCAACTGCTCGACTATTGGCGCCGCTACACTCACAGCCATTCGAGTGGCGCGAAACTTCTGCTGCTGGGCAAGGGAAAGGTCGCCCTGCCCCCCAACCCTTCAAATGTGATGGACCTCGGCTTCGTGAGTCGTGAGGATAAAGCCGGCGCCTACGCTGCCGCGACGGCCCTTATTCAGCCCTCCCTCAACGAAAGCTTTTCCCTCGTGCTCATGGAAAGCTGGCTCGTGGAAACGCCCGTCCTCGTGCACGGTCTCTGTGCCGTCACCCGTGAACACGCCGTGCGCGCCAGGGGTGGACTCTACTACACAAATTACCCGGAGTTTGCGGCAACGCTGGATTATCTGCTGCAACATCCGGCCATTGCCCATAAAATGGGCCAGAATGGTCGCAAATATGTGCGCGAAAACTACCGTTGGCCGCACATAATCGACCAATACTGCGAAATTATCGGGCAGATGGAATCCGCCGTGCGTGTAACAAAATGAACGAGAAAAAAGACGATCTGTGGCTCGAGCTAGACGATACAGAAATAACTTCAAATGCTCTCACAGCGCGGGTCGAAGAGCGCGTGAAAGCCCGCCGCAAGCAGCTGGGTTCCGTGTCACGCCTTTTCCCCACATTCCAGGCAGAAGCGCCGGATTTAGACCAGGCAACGCCGTTAGAAATGCAGGATATTTTGCGCCAGTTGCAAGAGTTGCCCGAGCCGCCGACCCATACCACGCTGGCCCCATCACCCGCCACACGACTGCCCGTATTCGGTCGCCTCTGGCAGCTGATACGTAGTCAGACACACGAACTCGTCCTTTTCTACGTCAACCGCCACGTGGCCAACCAGGCACAGCAGAACCACCTATTGTCAAACGCACTTCGCCACCTTAGTGCGATTGTCCAGACACAAGAGCAGGAAATTGAGCGCCTCCAGACCCGTCTCGAGAACCTGGAATCGACATCCGAGCAGACCGATGAGTAGGTGGGCTGAACGTCTGAGCCGCCGGCGCACGTTACACCAGTTCCTGACCGGTGCGACTGCCGGAGACGCCATCACCAACCAGGCGCTAATCATGCGTAACTGGTTGCACGAGCTTGGCTTTCGCTCCAACCTCTACGCGCAACACATACACCAGAGCATGCAAGACGAGGTGCAGCCGCTCAGCGCCTACGGCCGGTCACGCGGCGAAACGCTCGCCATTTATCACCACAGCATTGGCTCGGAGGTCGCGTCGTTTCTCCAGCAACACGGCCCGCGGCTCATTCTCATTCACCACAACGTGACCCCTGCTCATTTCTTCACACACGTCGATCCCGCCTGGGCTCGCCGCGCGCGACTGGGCGGCGAACAACTGCGCGTGCTATGCCCACATGTGGATCTGGCCCTGGCCGACTCAGCATTCAACGAACTAGAGTTACTCGACGCCGGCTATGAGACAACGGGCGTCCTGCCAATTGTCCTCAACGAGGAACAGTACAATCTGCCCGACAACGATACGTTGGCCCGGAAACTGCAGGAAATGGTGGGCCCTATCCTGCTCTTCGTCGGTCGCCTGGCGCCTAATAAGAAGCAGGAAGATCTGACTAAGCTGTTATACTGCCTCCATCGGTTTCGCCCGTCTGCACACCTTATTCTGGTCGGCGACCGTTGGGATATGGGCTATGACGGTTGGGTAGAGCGGCTGGCGCATAATCTGGGCCTGGCTGACGCCGTCACATTAACGGGCAAAGTCAGCCAGCAAGACATGATTACTTATTTTCGTCATGCCGATCTTTACGTCTCGATGAGCGAACATGAAGGGTTCGGCAAACCCCTTGTCGAGAGCATGTATTTGGGTTTGCCCATTCTGGCCTACGCGGCTACGAGCGTTCCGTACACGCTAGGCGCGGCCGGGATCAAGTTCTACGAGAAAAAATTCGAACACTTAGCGGAGCTAGTGGACCTCCTGATCGAAGACGATGCATTGCGCGCACGTATCGTCACGGCCCAACAGCAAAAGGTCCAGCAATACCTTGAGCCACAGGTTCGACGCCAGTTTATGGATTTTCTGCAACAGGCGCAGCCATGAGTTCACGCCGTTTGGCCATCGTCGT
>CAYSMQ010000444.1:0-4170 GCA_964432035.1 uncultured Ardenticatenaceae bacterium | reverse complement strand
GGCATGATGGGCATGAGCGCCATGCAGCAGATGCAGCAGCAACAACAGCAGGGCCAACAAGGCCAGGGCCAGCAGGGTCAGGGCGATCAACAACCGGCGCAGCAGAGCGGCGGTGGTGGCCAGATGCCCGATGTCATGACGCCCGAACAGGTCGCCCAATTCCTGCAGGTGTCACCTGAAGACGTCGTCGCTGCCATCGAAGCCGGCGACCTCAAAGCCCGCAAAATTGGCAACGCCTACCGCATCAGCAAATCAAACGTCGAAGCCTTCCTCGAAGGATAATACGAGCTTTTCTCCTTCCAGACCTGACAGGTTTTCGAAAACCTGTCAGGTCTCCCGCGGACCGCCGTCGCTCAGTGCCTCTCGCCAATGGCGCCCCACCTTCCCCGCCCCCATCTCCTGCTCCAACATCCAACCCAACAACGTCGCGCAATCACGACAGAAGCGATCGCTCCTGCTCTTTTCAATCGTCGCCGGTCGCTGCCATGTTCTGTGCACGCCCGCCTCGACCGGCGCCAGCACAAGGATCGCGTCGTCCGTCAGCGCCCGCAGGTTGGCAACGTGCACCGAAATCGGGTTCTCCGAATGCACAATGTAGCGATTCACCAGCCGGAATCCGGCCTCTTTCAGAGCCAGCGTCAGCGCCGCCCAGCTCTCCGGCTTCCAGTGGTGAAACGTAAAAATCAAGCGCCCTTCTTCCTTCAACACCCGCCGGCACTCGCCAAATATCTGCCCCAATACCTTTCCGTACTGCCCGTTGCCATTTTCAAGCGAATCCACCGCGACTTTCGACAGATCATAGCGCCAGGCGTACGCTTCTTCCTGTCGTTCAGACACCAGCCGCGGTAGCCAAACGCGAAAAAAGGCCGCCAGGTCGCTGTACTGCACATTGTCGTAATAGGGTGGATCCGTCACCACGAAATCGACGCTGTCATTGGGCAGTGGCAGCTCTGCCGCCGTCCCCTGCTTTACTAGAAAAGCGCGTTCCTGTCCTGCCAGTTCGGCCGCCGAACTCACTTCAGTGCCCATATCCCGCTCCCCACGTACCGGCACGAAGCGCGGACCATTCCCATTCAAACACCGTTCGCGCGGCGCCTGCGCCCACCGCTGCGCCCGCCACAGCCGATCATGGAACAACTTCTGCAGCGTTCCCGACGCCTTTGCCGGAAACAGCACGTTATTCTCCAGCGCCGTATAGGGAAATGAATAACCGTGATACGAGAACGCGTGGCGAATGGCGCCCGGCCGCGCTCCCCGAGCGGTCTGTGCCCCACCCTTGTATCCGCACAGCATCGAATTGAATTCCAGGGAAGTAGATACCAGCAACGCCAGCTTCAGGCGCATGGGACCTTCGAATTGTGGAAGATGTGCCAGCGCCTGCTGCACATAGAGCAGCTGCCGGCTAGAGAACAGGTCGCGATAGTCGCTCACCTCGTGGTTAAGCAGATCGCGCGCCTTGGGCCCGGCGGCTACATCAAAGTCCTCGCCAAGCGCTTCAATGATCCCATTGCGCTGCGCGTCAGCCGCCGCTATCCGCGCCAGATCCTCTGCGTCTGGTGTGCGAAAAAAGAGGCCGTGCTGCGAACATTGCCCCGCCACCGCCAGCGGCGTGTAGCGCGCGTAAAACAGCGCCTCCGTCTCCTCGCGGTACGCCTCACCGCATCGCTTGCACACCGCCTGCTGCTTCTGCACCAGCGGCGGCTTCACTTGCTGCGCGCCGCTCCCGCAATCACAGTTGTGCCCCTCATGAACCACCGCATGACAGCGCGGACAGAGACGAATCGCCGAGTTTTGGTTTTCGTAACGCAAGACGAAAGAATCGACCGCGACCGCGGGCCCACAATCACAGCAACGGCGTGCACCATATAGAACAAACCGTTGCGGTTCCTCCTGGTCACACTGCGGGCATCGGGTCAACCAATATTCTCGTAGCGCGGTGTCTAGCCCCTCATAGAATCGTCCAAAATCCCGCTCCAGCCCCCGCAGTGGCGCCTGTGCCAGCGATGCCCGCGCCTGCATCACCGGAATGGGATCCACATCTATGCCTACCACGCTGGCTCCCATGCGTATCGCCTCGTGCAACGTCGTGCCTCCGCCCATCATCGGATCCAGCACCACCTTCCCTTCCAGCCCGCCCGGCGCGTAATAGTCGCGCCGCGCCTCGTCCTCCACCAGGTGCTTCAAAATCAGCCGGAACGTGCTACCACAGCGCCGCGCCCACCATTTGTGCACATAGGTGTTTGGCCGGTAATGATGTTTGTTATAGCTCTCCAGCCGCGCCAATTCGCCGGCAAACGTCACGTCAAAGGCGTCATCCACCGGCAGCCGGTCCGCGCGCCCAGTGCGACCTTGATTCGCTGAGCGCCGGACGTCTCGGTCCGTTGTTGCTTCCACGTATACCCTCCAATCTGCACCATTGTTTCCAAAAGCCAGTCAACTTGCAAGCAAATCGGGTATACTGGTACCGTAACGCTCAAACGCGCCACCGCTGACAACCAATTTGGACGCCATGGACACCATCCAGAGCTTTTCCCAACAAGTCACCGACAACGTCGAACAGGTCATCATCGGCAAACGCGACGCCATCCAGCTGATGCTCGTCGCGCTCCTTTGTGAAGGGCACGTGCTGCTGGAGGACGTTCCCGGCGTCGGCAAAACGATGTTGGCCCGCGCGCTTGCCGTCTCCCTCGGCGTCTCCTTTAAACGCCTGCAATGTACGCCCGACTTGCTGCCCAACGACGTCACCGGCGTCTCCGTGTACAATCAGGAAACCCGTGAGTTCAATTTTATTCGCGGCCCGGCCTTTACGAACATCCTGCTCGCCGACGAAATCAACCGCGCCACACCCCGCACACAGTCGGCCCTGCTAGAGAGCATGGGCGAGCGCCAGGTAACCGTCGACGGCGTCACCCGCTCCCTGGAACGCCCTTTCTTCGTCATCGCCACCCAGAATCCCGTGGAGTACGAAGGCACATTCCCCTTGCCCGAAGCGCAACTTGACCGCTTTTTTCTCAAGCTGCGCCTGGGCTACCTCGATCCAGAGACCGAAAGCCAAATGCTGCTTAACCTCGGTCGAGAACATCCCATTGAGCAACTGACCCAAACCGTCGACGGCGCGCGCCTCCCGGAGCTGGCGCGCATGGTCTGGGACGTGCACGTGGACGAGACGGTGCGCGACTACATCGTGCGCATCGTACACGCCACGCGCCAACGCAGCGAGCTGCTGCTCGGCGCCAGCCCCCGCGGCAGCCACGCGCTTTATCGCGGCAGCCAGGCCCTCGCCGCCATGCAGGGACGCCAATACGTGCTTCCCGACGACGTCAAGGCCCTGGCCACGGCGGTCCTCAGCCACCGCTGCCTTATGCACCCCGAAAGCGCGCTCCGCGGCGCCTCCAGCGAGGACATCGTCGACGACATCCTGGAAGAGACGCCCTTGGACATTGGCGAGCTGGAATCAGGCTAATTTGCTATGGGTGACGTTACCCTTCTAATAATTGTCCTGCTCATCGTCGCCGTCTTTCTGCGCGTGGACTTCATCTTCTACATCGTCTACGTCGTCGCCGGCGTCTACCTATGGTCGCGTTGGCACGCGCCACGCGCCTTCCGGCAACTGAACTTCAGCCGCCACTTCTCGGATCACGCCTTCCTCGGCGAACGCGTCGACGTCACCATCACCCTGCGCAACAACAGCCGGCTACCCTTACCATGGTTGCAAGCCGCCGAAAGCGTCCCGCCACAGCTTGGCGCCGGTAAGACCCCCAGCGTTGCCGTCTCCATGCGCGGCAAAGAAACGACCAGCTTCGACTACACCATTCGCTCCACCCGCCGCGGCTATTACCGGCTGGGCCCCTTGCACTTGCGCAGCGGCGACCTCTTCGGCTGGAGCGAACAGAGCGGCGTCTCCGACGCCAGCTACCTCACCGTTTACCCGCGCATCACGCCGCTAGCGCGCCTGGGATTTCCCTCACGTCTGCCCTTTGGCACCATCGCCAGCAACCAGCGCCTGTTTGAAGATCCCGCCCGGCCTGCCGGGGTCCGCGAATATCGCTCCGGCGACAGCCTGCGCCAGATCAATTGGAAAGTCAGCGCCCATACGAACAACCTCGTCGTGCGCACTCTGCAGCCGGCAATTTCCCTGGACACCGCCATCGTCCTCAACCTGGCCCGCGA
>CAYSMQ010000443.1:2915-4173 GCA_964432035.1 uncultured Ardenticatenaceae bacterium | reverse complement strand
GGGCGTGCGGCGGGGCATGGCGTGCCCCCTTATCGGCCGGTGAGAGCCGCCCGTACGGGACTGTCCGCATCGTCTGTCCCAAAGTGCTGGCGCAGGGTATCCAAAATAGCCGTTGCCGTCGCCTCGTCGAGCAGGACGATGTGCGCCAGCTCCGCCACCAGGCGTACCAGAACTGCCCGGGCTGTTTCGCCGGTCAGCGCCTCCTCGGCCGCTTCGCTGAACGCAAAGGAGTCCGTCAGCGCCCACGCCGCCACCGTTGGCGCGTCTGCCAGCCGTACCATCTCCTCACGGGTCAGGGCAATCAACTGCTCCAACCATGCCTCGTTTACGCCCGAGAGGTCGTACGCTTCCTCTAGATAGGGGCGCGCCAGAGTCGCCAGTACATCGTCGCTCTTATCTCGCAAATAGTGACGGTTGATCTCGTTCAGTCGCTCCCATCTGAAAACGGCCGGTTCTGGCGAAAGCGCCTCCAGCTTCAGTTGCTTGCGCACTTTCCATTTGTCGAGAATCTCTTCGTCCGGTGACCATCCCAGAAGTAGAAGAAAATTGAAGACCGCTTCCGGAAGATAACCCGCTTCCTGAAAATCGCTGGCCAAAATCTCCGAATCCAACGGTTGCCCCTCATCGTCCTCGATAGATGGCAGATGTATCCAGACCGGCTCCTCCCAATCTAGCGCTCGGAAGAGGTGGGCTTGCAA
This sequence comes from uncultured Ardenticatenaceae bacterium, assembly GCA_964432035.1. GTDB lineage: Bacteria > Chloroflexota > Anaerolineae > Promineifilales > Promineifilaceae > JAAYYY01. Next base: position 3,475 of record CAYSMQ010000443.1, on the reverse strand, counting down.
AGGGCTTAACGCGCTTTCGCTCTGCCGCCGCACAACGTGCGTCACACCCATTTCGTGATCGTCCACGACGTCGGCCAGGAGCGAAGTTGCTCTTCCATCGGCCTGCAAGAGGACGGGATCCGGGAGCCGGTCACTCTCGTAGCGCAGCGTTCCCCGCAGCGCCTCGTCGACGGCCATTTTCCCGTCGGCCGGCAAGCGCAGATAGAGCGTCCGTTCGCCGGCCGCATTCCGCTCATAATGACCGTATTCCGTTGCCGCCAGTCGCTCCGCTATTTCCCTGTAATGCTCCTGCCTTTGCGCTTGCAGGTAGGGCGCGTGCGGTCCGCCCAGATGCGGCCGGCGATGTCGCGGGCCGCCTCGCCGGCCGCCGCCTGGTCGCCGCGGCCGGTCGCCACAACAGAGATGCCGTTGCGCGGGCTGTCGGCGAGCGAGAAGTTGCCGAGCACCGAGACGTTGAGGATTGCTCCGTCGACCCGGCTCTGGCCCTTGGCGATCGCCTCGCCGTAGGGGCCGCGGTCGCTCAGGAGCGCCACTTGCGGCGGCAGGATGGGCAGCTGGAT
>CAYSMQ010000443.1:1037-2905 GCA_964432035.1 uncultured Ardenticatenaceae bacterium | reverse complement strand
ACCTTCATCCCAGTCGATGCCAAGCCAACGTAGCGCCTCCGTCGTTTCACGGCCCATCTCCTGTTCGTGCCGATCCCCACTGTCGTTGTGGCCGTCCGCCAGACGCAAGACAAAGTCACCGCCCAGCGCGCGCGCCAGCGCCCAGTTGAAGGTGGCCGCATGTAAATCTCCTAGATCGAGTGGCCGAGTAGAGGCCGGGGAAAAACGGAAGCGCGGAATATTAGTGTCCATACTGCGGTCCATGTGGCGACTGTCGTCAGAGACGGGCGAAGATCATACGGCCGGCCGTCGTCTGTAACACCTTGGTCACAGTTACCACCTTCGTCTCGTCAATGTGGTCAACGCCGTCCTCCACGACGATCATCGTGCCGTCGTCGAGATAACCCACGCCCTGTCCGTACTCCTTACCTTCCTGAATTATCTTCACTGAGAGTTCTTCGCCCGGCAGGTACGCTGCCTTGACCGCGTTCGCCAGATCGTTAATGTTGAGAACCGGCACGCCCTGTAGCTCCGCTACCCGGTTCAAGTTGTAATCGTTCGTCATAATCGGGCAATTCAAATCGCGGGCCAGGGCTACCAGCTTGCTATCGACGTCGCGCACTTCGCTGACGTCCATATCGGTAATCTTAATTGGAACCGGAACGTCCTGCTGCAAGATGCCCAATACCTCAAGCCCGCGCCTGCCGCGATTGCGGCGCAGCGTATCGGCGCTGTCGGCAATGTGCTGTAGCTCTGTCAGGACGAAGTTAGGCACCAGCAACGTCGAACGGATAAAGCCTGTCTTGCTGATGTCGGCGATACGGCCGTCAATAATCACGCTCGTATCCAGAAGAATCGCGTTTGCCTCCTGTTCGCCCTCCTGCGTTGAAGGAGAGGCAGTGAAGACCGGCCGCAGCGAACTAAGGAAGTTGCGCAGATCGTTCTGGCGCAATGAGAGGATGACGACGCTCAGATAACAGAAGACAACGGCGGCGGCAATGGGCGCAATCTGTCGGAAAGGGGACGGCAGGAAGGAGAGCGGGAAAGAGAGGAGGGCTGCCGCAATCAGTCCCATAAAGATGCCGATGATAATTGCTCCCAGCTCCTCCGGCGGCATACGGATCAGGCGTCGCCGAATGCGCGCCAGCGGCCGCGTCGTAACGTACGGTGTGAGCACCAGACCGACGAGAATGCCTATCAGCCCCAGGATGACCACGTAAGCCTCCTGACTGGCCTGCAGCGCGGAAGCCAACATGTCCCCGAAAATGCCAAACAGAAAGGCGCCCAGGATGGCGCCTACGATCCGGGCGAAGAATTCAATACTAAAAGACATAAGGCCCTTCTCTATATAAAAAAGGTGAACGCTGCGACACAACGCACGTTCACCTCAATCTAATACTTGCCGGTCGAACTTAGCAGAAAAGAGCGGAGACGGTCAGTCCATGACGGGGAGTTCTTTCAGGCGATGGCGACGCTTCTCGGCGGCCAGAAATGAACAACCATCGGATCCGGGCGGATTGTCAATCTGAAAAGGGCGACGGAAATACCGCCTCGCACCGTTTGAAAAAGCATCATAACGTAAAAAGATAAGTCCGCTCGAACGTGCGCACCGCTTAATCTAGCATACAAGGTTTGAAATGGCAAACCAGGGGCCCAGGGCGGGGAAGAGCGGGCGCAGGTGCGGAAGCGGACGCCCGCTCTTCCCATCTCCTTGGCGCAGTTCGCCATCGCAGCCGCCACCTGGCTCAGGAACGATTCCTTTCATCGCTCCTGGCGCTCATAGCCGGTACCGGCCGCGTGGCCCGTGGCGTGGGCGGTCGGTGGCGGACCCGGTTACGGGAGGGTTCGCGTATCGGCGGCGCCGTCGGTTGTTGTCGTTCCACGGGCGC
>CAYSMQ010000443.1:0-1027 GCA_964432035.1 uncultured Ardenticatenaceae bacterium | reverse complement strand
CTGCCGGGCTGCGCGGACCGGTCGATCGGCGGCGTGTTTCGAATCCGCAGCCAGGGCCGAGGGCGTGAGGTAGGCGCCGGCGGGGATCGGGATCGCGGGACGAGCGCCGATCGCCTCACCGGGCCGGTTGTAGCCTCCGCCACGCTGCGCTGCCCAGACGGGTGCTCCTCGCGGAAGAACTGGTCGCCCGCCACGGCAAAAGCCCCAATAAAGAGAATGCGCGTCAGCCACACAAGCACGGCGACGAAAGGTGGCACCAGTTGCAATAGCTGTTCCCGGTTAAGGACCTCGTTGCCAAACGGGTGGCTCAGCAGCGTCAGATTCACCGCCCACCACGTCATGACCGCGTTCATCGTGGCGCCCAGAAGCCACGCGCCCATCAGATACCAGACGACGTTCGGCTCATCCCGGCCGCGTTCCGGCGTAAAGAGGTGGGCCAATCCGGCGAAGTCGATAGCACAAAATGCCACCGCCAGAATCGCCGCCCAGCGAACGCCCAGGAACGCGACGTCCCCCAGCAAGTTGCTCAGCGCGTAGCGTGTCGTGTCGAAGTTAAAAAGCTCAAAGGCAAAAAGGGCCACGATCAGGATAACGCCGATCAACGTCTGGCGTCCGCCTGTCAGATTCGCAGCCCGGATCTTGCCGGCCGCCCTGTCAAAATAGTCTGCCTCGTTCTCGAAAAAGTGTTGGTTGTGCATGCCGTTTCTCCTCTGCAAGTGACATTCATTTCCTCCCATGCGTTTGCAGTAAACGGACGGCGCCCCTGAATCAGCCTCTCCCCACCGGCCTTCACGATGGGCGTCCTTCTACAGAGAGAAGGGGCGCTGGTGAGGGTGCAGGCCCACCAGCGCCTAAGGGGGAAGAGGTTAGAACATCCGTTCTATCAAGAATATTAGTACATTTGTTCTGCCGTGTCAATAGGGGCACGTGAAAAATGCGCAAATCTCTTGTGAGTGAAGGTGCCCCGCCCTAATGTGGGGTTGTGTGTGGCTCCGTCAGTCTGGAATGTCCGCCGGCGAAACGTTAT
>CAYSMQ010000442.1:595-4188 GCA_964432035.1 uncultured Ardenticatenaceae bacterium | reverse complement strand
ATCTCCGCGGAACTTGATAGCGTTGCCGATCAGGTTTTGAAAGAGCCGTCGTAGTTGTGTCTCATCAGCCATTACCTTGGGCAGCGCGTCGTGGGAGACGGTTGCGCTGCTCTCCTCGATGGTTACGCTCAAGTCTCTTAGCACCTGTTCGACAACGACTTGGCTTTCCGTCGGCGCCAGGGGTTGACCCTTCGTCGCCACGCGCGAGTACTGCAGGAGGTCGTTGATCAGCCGTTTCATACGCGCTGCGCCGTCGACGGCGTAGTAGATATACTGGTCGGCGCGCTCGTCCAACTGATCTTCGTAACGCTGCTGTAGCAACTGTAAGAAGCTGCTCACCATGCGCAACGGCTCCTGCAGGTCGTGGGAAGCGACGTAGGCGAACTGCTGTAACTCCTCGTTTGAACGCGCGAGGTCGGCAGCGTACTTCTCCAGTTGCGCTTGGGCCCGCTTTCGCTCTGTTATATCCTGCACGGTGGTTACGATGCCATCGAAGGAGCCCTTATTGTCAAAGACGGGGGTGGCGTTGATTGAAAGCAAGACGCGTTCGCCCGACGGTTTTTCGATGGCATGTTGCACGTCGTGAACGGGCCGGCCCGTCTCCCGCGCGCGATTAAAGGGAAGGTCACTCTCCGGAAAGGGATTGCCATCGTGATCAGTGATGCGCCATGACGGAGCGTGGTAGGTACGGTCCGCTATTTCATCCAGGCTCAGGCCGAGCACCTTCTCTGCGCGGGGGTTGGCAAACGTAATCTGCCTGTCCCTGTTCACAAAGGTAATCCCCACCGGGCTGGTTTGTAACAGGCTGTTGAAACGGTCGCGCTCCCGGCGCAAGGCGTCTTCGAGCGTCTTGCGGGCGGTGACGTCGTGGAAATTGACCACAATGCCCTGTACGGCCGGGTCATTCAGCAGATTACTCGCCGTGACTTCTACCGTACGCCAGCTGCCGTCTCGGTGACTCACCGTAGCGTCGAGCGTCACCTTCGTATTTGGTTCGCTCAAGAGCTGCTCAAACGTTTCTGCCACCGCAGGCAGTTCGTCAGGATGCGCGTACTTAAAGATCGGTTCGCCCAACCGTTCGTCCGGCTCATAGCCCAGAATCCGTTCTATCGACGGGCTGTCGTACTGCACGCATCCCTGGCCGTCTACGACCGTGATGGTGTCACTGGCGTTCTGCACCAGAGCGCGGAACCGTTCCTCGCTGTTGCGCAGCGCCTCTTCCATCTTCTTGCGTTCTGTGAGGTCGACTAGGCTCGAAAGCAGCGCCTGGCGCCCGTCGTATTCAATCGTCGACGTCGAAAGCAGCAGCGACGCCAGCTTGCCGTCGCCTCGCCTGACCGTGAGTTCGTGACCGCGTACGTGTCCATTCTCCAGAATCTGCTGCACGCGCGGACCGCGCTCGCTTGCATCCGCGTAAACGTCTCTGACATTGCTTCCCACGACGTTGTCCGCGGCCAGGTGCAGGGTCCCTGCTACGTGTTCGTTAGCCTCCAAAATCTCACCAGTGGCGGCGTCGGTGACGACGACGGGCACAGGCACGGCCGAGAACAGGGCGCGGAAACGGGATTCGCTTTGCTGTAGCTCCGCCGTGCGCTCTTCTACCAGCTCCTCTAGATGGTCCTGGTATTTTCTTAACTCCTGTTGGATCCGTTTGCGCTCTGTGATCGACAGGGAGGTGCCGACGATGCGGTAGATGCACCCGTCGGCGTCGCGGATCGGCGACAGCCGCGTCAGCCACCATGTCTCCCGGCCTTCCATTGGTATCATCTCCTCATATTCAATCGCCGTCCCGGCTTCGACGCAACGCGCGTAATTATTGCGAATCGCCGCCGCCGCCTCGCTCGCAATGAATGGAGCCAGTTCCTGCGGCGTTTTGCCCTGAGCCTCCGTCGTCTTCAAGCCCCACAGCCGCTCGTGCACCGGGTTGAATCCGCGATAGTGGAATGCTCCGTCCTGGCCCACGTCGACGACGAAGATCGACAGCTCCACGCCGCTGTAGATGCTCTCCAGGAAGGCCTGCTGCTCGGCCCGCTCCTGCTCGATCTCTTTGCGCTGCGTCACGTCGTCCATGAGCACAACAGCAAACTGCGGCTCGTCGCAGCCGTCGCGCACCAGCGAGACGCTGAGCAGGGCCCACACGGTCTGCCCGTCGCTGTGCACGTACCGTTTCTCGACCTGGTACTTCTCCCGCTCGCCCGCAATCAGAGAGCGGTACAACTCGGCGTCGGTGGAAGAGTCGTCGGGATGGCAAAAGTCGGCGAGCGGTTTCGCTTGCAATTAATCGGCGCTGTAGCCCAGTATCTCCTGCAGCCTCGCGTTCCCCTCCACGATCCGTCCTTCCAGATCGAGATGGGCGATTCCCGCCCCGGCGCTCTGAAAGATGGTGCGCAAACGCGCTTCGCTCGCGCGGATCTCCTCGTAGAGCTTGGCGTTCTTCAGGGCGATGGCCGTCTGGTTGGCAAAGGCCTTCACCGCCGTCACGTCCGCTTCCGCCAGCCCGTCGCCGGAGACGGTTAGCAGCCCCAACGTCTCGCCGTCCACCATGAGCGGAGCGACGATGCTGCGGTCCATGCCCAGGAGGGTTGACAGGCGGCCCGCCACCCGCTGCGCTCGAGCGGGCAGCGCTTCGGCAATGAACGTGCTGGTCTGCTCGATGAACACCGTTTCGCCCTCGTCAAGCGCTCGCCGGTAAGTGCCACCTTTCGGCAAGGGGAATTCGTAATCGGCGGCCGTTACACCCACCAACTTCTCGGCGAGCTTGATTAGCGAGGAGTCATAACCAAGATAGGCCAGGCGCGCGCGCTTCTGATCGGCCGTCAGTGTGAGAACCGCGGCGTTAAAGCCCAGGCGAACAACTTCTTCGCCCAGCGTCTCGTAAACTTCTTCGGAAGTATGCGCCCGCTGTACCGCCTGGGCCGCGTCGCCAAGGGCCAGCAGCAAGCGCCGGCCGTGCGCCGTTTCGCCCAACGACCGGTGTAGATTTTCCGTCATTTCGTTGAACGCCCTGGCTAACTGCCCGATTTCATCGGACGATTGCACGTCGATGCGGTGCTCCAGTTCTCCCTGCCCGATACGTTTCGCGCCGCGTGTCAACTGGCGCAGCGGGCGCGTTATGGAGCGGGTGAAGAAGAGACCGGTGCCCACGACGCCGAGGGCCACCATTGTTCCCAGGCTTATCAGCGTTTGGCGCAGATTGTCGATCGGGCCAAATGCCTCGCGCCGGTCAATCTCGGTCAGGATGCACATCTCCCATTCTGGCAACCAGCGGTAAGCGCCCAGGACCTCTTCGCCCCGGTAATCGGTATACAAACCGTGGCCACTTTGTCCCTCGAGGCACTTCTCAACGCCCGCGGCATATGTCGCCTCCTGCAGTGCATACCCCTCGCCGAACCGCGGTTCGGTAACAAAGAAATTGAAGATGTTGACCAGATAGGTATCTTCGGTCTCAGTTAGTTCGCCCGTCTGTCTCGCGATTTCTTCCAACTCTACAAGATTGAGGTGACCGGCGAGTACGGCGACGACCTCACAGCTGCTTTCGCGGACGGGCGTGCCAACCGTCATTGTAGGCTCCCCACGTGAAGGCTCATAGTAGA
>CAYSMQ010000442.1:0-585 GCA_964432035.1 uncultured Ardenticatenaceae bacterium | reverse complement strand
TAGTAGACGTTCTGCACCGTCGGACGTTGCCTGCCTTCCCTGAAATAGCTTTCGCTTTCCCGAAATTTCCCTAAGTCCTCCTCATTTGTGGACGCCAGGATCAAACCGTCGCCCGCGCGGAGCAGAAACAACTCTTTGTATCCTTCTTCTTTGGCTAGCGCCGGACGCAGATGGTCCACCAGCACGTTCTCTATAGCGGTCCGGTTCGCGGCGCGTGCCGCCAGCGCTGCAGCTAAACCCTGCACCAGCGGGCGTTGTGCCAGGGAGCTCAGTCGCTCCACGCTGTCCCGAACCCAGCGGTCCAGCTCATCTGCCTTCAGGGCGTTGACTGTGTCTAAATGGCTAATTTGCTGCTGCTCAATCGTCTCCCGGCCGTTCTCGTAGGCCAGATAGCCGACTGCGAGCAGCGGAAGGAGCGCCAGGGCCAGGAAAAGGACGGTGAGCCTGGCGCCTAGTTTGTTCCAGAGGCGTGTGACAAAGGTCATCGTTGTTGCTCTCCATAAACCATCTGTAAATGTTCCATTTTTCACCGTGCCGGTTTTCGCGGCGCGCCGCCTATGCCTCCATAATCTTGTGCACTGCCTC
>CAYSMQ010000441.1:0-4203 GCA_964432035.1 uncultured Ardenticatenaceae bacterium | reverse complement strand
CGATCTAACCTTAACGGTGAAAGATTTTGGACAACGGGCAGCAATTGAACTGGAATATAGTACGGCTCTGTTCTCCGAGGAGACGGCGCAGCGGATGCTGGAACACTATGTGACGCTACTGGAAGGTGCGGTGTATGAACCGGATCACCCGCTGTTTGAACTACCTGTCCTGACCTCGAATGACTGGGAGCAGATTGGGCAGTGGAATGAGAGCACGAGTGAGCTTGAGCACGACATCTTGCTGCACGAGAGGTTTGAGGCCCAGGTAGAAGAGAGTCATGATGCCGTGGCAGTCGTGTTTGGTGACGAGCAATTGACCTACCGAGAGCTCAATCAGCGAGCGAATTGCTTAGCGCATTATCTACAGGCGTTAGGTGTGCAGCCTGAGACATTTGTCGGAATCTGCGTGGAACGGTCAATGGAGATGATTGTCGGCATTCTTGGTGTTCTGAAAGCAGGTGGAGCCTATGTACCGCTTGATCCCAAATATCCGCAGGATCGGTTAGCCTTCATGTTGGCCGATACGCAGGCGCCGGTACTGTTGACACAAGCCGGCCTATTGGCCCACCTTCCAGAACATAATGCGGACAGCACCGTTTGTCTGCATAGCGACTGGCAGCGGATTGTCCAGGAAAGCTCAGAGAATCCAGTTAGTGGTGTGACCTCAGGAAACCTGGCTTACGTTATTTATACGTCTGGCTCCACGGGGAAGCCGAAGGGGGTGCTGGTGGAACACCGTGGAATAGGCAACCTGGCTAGGAGCCAGAGAGAGGCCCTTGATCTCAATGAGAATAGTCGCGTATTGCAGTTTGCCTCTTTCAGCTTTGATGGGATGGTATGGGAGCTATTGGCCTTGCTGGCTGGCGCGACGCTCGTTGTAGCGACGCAAAGCGATCTAATGCCGGGACCGCCGTTGGTCAATCTGTTGCGCGATCAGGCTATTACAATGGCAACGCTTCCGCCATCGGCGCTGTCGGCTATGCCGGCGGAGCAATTTCCGGACTTGAAGACAGTAGTTTCGGCTGGTGAAGCATGTTCCGCTGATGTCGTGACGCGCTGGTCACCGGGGCGCCGGTTCTTCAATGGCTACGGGCCGACGGAGAGTACGGTTTGCGCGACTCTGGCTGAATGTGAGGAAGGTGATGGCACACCACCCATCGGACGCCCGATATCTAACATCCAGGTCCATATTCTGGATAAGCATCTAAATCCAGTTCCCATTGGGGTCCCCGGGGAGCTTTGCATTGGCGGTATTGGGCTTGCCCGTGGCTATCTTAATCGTCCCGAGCTGACGGCAGAGAGGTTCGTATTTCACGAGGGGTTTGATACCCGGCTCTATAGAACTGGCGACCTGGGCCGCTATCTCCCGGATGGGAACATTGAGTATCTGGGACGTCTGGACGACCAGGTCCAGCTGCGCGGTTATCGTATTGAATTGGGAGAAATTGAAGCCGTGCTGTCCAGATACCCTGGCGTGCGTCAGAGCGTAGCCACTGTTCGCGAAGATAACCCGGGAGATAAACGGCTGGTGGCATACGTTGTCGCCGACGGCGATAACGCTTTTACCCCGCAAGAACTACGCGCAGCCGTCCGTGAAGTATTGCCTGACTACATGGTCCCCTCCGCCTTCGTCTTGCTTGATGAATTACCAGTGACACCCAACAAGAAAGTGGACCGCAAGGCATTGCCAGCGCCGGCTCAAACTCGACCCGAGCTGGAAGAAGCCTTCGTGGCGCCTGGCTCGTCGCTGGAAGAGACGCTGGTTGCGATCTGGTGTGAGGTACTGGGCATTGAACGGGTTGGCGTGCACGATAATTTCTTTGATCTAGGCGGACACTCCCTTCTGGTGGCCGAGGTACATGACAAGGTGCAGAAGGCGCTGGGTCTGAAGGAGTTGCCCCTCGTTAAGCTGTTCCAATATGCGACGGTCAGAACCTTGGCACAATATTTGAGCAATCAGACAGATGAATTGCCGTCACGCCAGGTGATAAGAGACCGGGCCGCCCAGCAGAAAGCAGCGTTGGCTCGTCAGAGGCAACGCCGTATTGTTCTTAATTCAAGAGGAAATACAGATGGATAACATACAAACGAACGGCGCCCTAGCAGGAATTGCAATCATTGGTGTTGCTGGACGTTTTCCGGGCGCGGAGACGATTGAGCAGTTCTGGCAAAATCTTCGCGATGGTGTGGAATCGATTTCGTTTTTCGCTGATGACGAGCTGGTCGAGGAAGGTATAGACGCATCGTTGCTTGAGAACCCTAACTATGTTAAGGCAGGCGGCATTCTTGAAGATGCTGACCTCTTTGATGCTGCGTTTTTTGGCTATACGCTGCGGGAAGCTGAGTTGCTCGATCCTCAGCAACGCATCTTTTTGGAGAGTGCTTGGGAGGCGCTGGAGAATGCGGGCTATGATCCGGCCGGATGTGACGTTCCGGTTGGCGTATACGCCGGCGCCAGCTTGAACACTTACTTTCTGAACAACCTGCTGCCTGTCGTGAACCACGAGAATAGTGTGGACCAATTTCAGGCGATGATTAGTAGCGATAAGGATTTCCTGACGACGCGTCTGTCTTATAAACTGAATTTGAGTGGGCCCAGCCTTGATGTTCAGACTGCCTGCTCAACGTCCTTGGTGGCAGTTCAGCTTGCCTGTCAAAGCTTGTTAAATTATGAGTGTGATATGGCTTTGGCGGGTGGCGTATCGATCATGTCCCCACAGAAGAGTGGCTACTTATACGAAGAGGGGATGATAATGTCCCCCGATGGTCATTGTCGAGCTTTTGATGCAGATGCGCAGGGGATGGTTGCCGGGCAGGGGGTGGGAATCGTTGTTCTCAAACGACTGGCCGAGGCAGTAGAGGATGGCGATCACATCTATGCTGTAATAAAAGGTGCGGCTGTAAACAACGACGGCTCCGACAAAATTGGCTATACGGCTCCGAACGTGAATGGGCAAATCCAGGTGATTGCCGTGGCTCAGGCTTTGGCGGAGATTGATGCGGGGACGATCAGCTACCTGGAAACGCACGGCACCGGCACATCTTTGGGCGATCCTATCGAAATAACAGCGTTGACTAGCGCCTTTCGCCTGGCGACGGAGAAGCGCAATTTCTGTGCCATTGGCTCGGTGAAGACCAACATCGGCCACCTGGATGCGGCGGCCGGCGTGGCGGGCCTGATCAAAACGACGCTGGCGCTAAAGAACAAAGAGATACCTCCCAGCCTGAATTTTTCCAGACCTAACCCCAAGATAGACTTCGACAATTCGCCTTTTTACGTCAATACTTCGCTGAGGGAGTGGCGGACGGAGGGGTTCCCGCGTCGCGCTGGCGTCAGTTCTTTTGGCATTGGCGGAACGAACGCGCACGTGGTTTTGGAAGAAGCGTCCACTGTGCGGCCTTCTGGCGCTTCCCGCCCATGGCAGTTGCTTTGCCTTTCGGCCAAAACGGATTCTGCTCTGCGCAAGGCCGGTCAAAATCTGGCGCACATTTAGCTTCTCATACACAGGATTCCGATTCGCTTAACCTTGCCGACGTGGCGTATACGCTGCATGTGGGACGCTCGGCGTTTGACCATCGTCAGTTTGTGGTTTGTTCGGACGTGGAAGACGCGGCGAGCGCTCTGGAAAGCGCCGATCAAAGACGTGTTTATTCGGCCGTTCGCACCGATGGTGAGCGCCCTGTGGTTTTCATGTTTACGGGGCAAGGTGCACAGCATGTAAACATGGGGTTGGGCCTATATCAGGATGAAACGTTGTTCCGCGAACAGGTGGACTTCTGTGCGGAGTTTCTTAAGCCTCATCTGGGACTGGACTTGCGGGATATCATCTATCCGGCGTCTGGACACGACGAAAAGGCGGCCCGGCGATTGACGGAGACCAGCATGGCGCAGCCGGCGCTCTTCGTGCTGGAGTACGCCCTGGCACGGCTGTGGGGGTCCTGGGGCATTGAGCCACAGGCGATGATCGGGCACAGCATTGGCGAATATGTCGCGGCTTGCCTGTCCGGGGTTTTCTCCCTGGAAGATGCTTTGATGTTGGTCGCAGCGCGAGGACGCCTGATGCAGCGTATGCCGGGCGGGGCTATGCTGGCTGTTTCCCTGCCGCCGCAAGAATTACGCCCTTATCTGGAACCGCAACTAGAGATAGCCGTTGTCAACGGCCCTTCTTTGTGCGTGGTCTCGGGCACGGCAGAAGCGATCGA
>CAYSMQ010000440.1:0-4205 GCA_964432035.1 uncultured Ardenticatenaceae bacterium | reverse complement strand
AATGGATCCGGCCCAGCGAACGCGAACGCGCCTATGCCTTCGTTCGTGGTCAGGTGCAAAAAGGACGCCAGGCCTACATCATATGTCCTCTGGTCGAGGAGAGCGACAACTCAGAAGAAAAAGCCGCCGTCGAAGAGCACGCTCGCTTGCAGGAAGAAGTCTTCCCCGACCTGCGCCTCGGCCTGCTGCACGGCCGTATGAAGGGTGATGAGAAAGAAGCTGTGATGCGCGAGTTTTACCAGGGCGCCACGCACATCCTGGTGTCCACCTCCGTCATCGAAGTCGGTGTGGACGTACCCAACAGCACTGTCATGGTCGTCGAAGGCGCCAACCGCTTCGGCCTTGCCCAGCTGCATCAGTTCCGAGGACGCGTCGGTCGCGGCGAGCACCAGTCCTACTGTCTCTTGGTCTCTGACGCCGTCAGTGGTGAGGCCGAGGAGCGTCTGCGCGCGCTAGAGGAGAGTAATGACGGCTTTATGCTTGCCGAGAAGGATCTGGAAATACGGGGTCCAGGCGAATTCTTCGGCCGTCGCCAGAGCGGTCTGCCCGAGTTACGCATGGCCTCATTGCTGGACGTCAAGCTACTGGAAGCCGCGCGCGAGGAAGCCCAACGCCTCTTTAGCGCCGATCCCTACCTGGAAGCCGGCGAGCACGAACGGCTTCGCAGCCGCGTCCAACAATTCTGGGAAGACGCCGCCGACGTTAGTTAACTTCAACCGTATGGGCCGGACACCAGCCGTGCCCTTGCAGGAGCAACGCCACAAGGAGAAAATCATTGAACATTCGCGCCATTTACCCCGGCACCTTCGATCCCGTTCATTTCGGCCATCTGAATATTATGGATCGCGCTGCCTCTATCTTCGACGAGCTCATCGTGGGGGTATACGATCACGGCGTGCCTTCCAAGTCACTGCTCTTCTCCGTTGAAGAGCGCGTGCAATTGATCCGCGACACCCTCGACGGGCGTGAAAACATAGAAATCCGTCCCTATGGTGGTCTGACCGTCGATTTCGCCCGTTCGGTGAACGCCAAGGTCATCGTGCGCGGGCTGCGCGTCTTCTCCGATTTTGAGTTCGAATTTCGCATGGCGCTCGCCAACCAGCGTCTGGCGCCTGAGATAGAAGTGGTGACGCTTATTACGCGAGAAGAGCACACTTTTCTCAGCGGCACCACGGTGCGTGAAATTGCCTCGTTCGGCGGCGACGTCAGTAGCATGGTTCCGCCTCGTGTGGCTCGCGCCCTATACGAGCGCTTTGATCAGGACGATCCCGATTTCCAGGCGCCCGTTTCATTGCGTGACTAGTGTCTAGAAAGGTATAATCACGAAATGTGCCGGGCTCTTGCTGGAATGCATTTTTCGGCAAAGGCGTTTCTGTAAGTGCCCGGCACATACAAAGCAAGGTACAGAGCTAAAGACAGGGGATTAACACCATGGACATCCAGCATCTGGTCGATCGCCTCGAGCAGATACTCAGCGAGAGCCGGCGCGTACCCATGACCACCACCCTGATGGTCGACGAAGAGCAAGTCTTTAACATCATCGACCAGTTACGCGTGGCGATCCCCGACGAAGTGCGGCGCGCCAACCGTGTGGAGTCTGAGAAAGAGCGCATTCTGGCCCAGGCGCAAGAAGAAGCCGCCCGCATTCGCCAGCTTGCCAAGCAGGAAGCGGAGGAGTTGATCCGCCGCGACGCCATCGTAGCCTCGGCCCACCAGCGAGCCGAAAACGTGCTTGAGCGCGCTCACCGCGAAGCAGAAATCCTGCGCCACGACGCCGACGTCTACGTCGTCGACGTCCTCGCAAAGCTGGAAGAAGACCTGCTACGTTCGCTATCCGTCGTGCGCAACGGCCTGCGCAAAGTCCAGGCCGAACAAGCCGCCGCCGCCGAAGCCGCCCAGGCCCAACAGCAGGAGCAAGAGCCGGCGGCGGAAGCAGAATCGCCGTCGTAACCTCGCTTGACACCACCCCCATCCTCGCTATAATTAAACGTCGCGGTGCATGCGCCGCCCGCGGCCCTGTGCCGCTTATTTTTTGTCAGAAGAAATCATCGCGGTTCGTAGTTGGCGCCTCAGCGCCCTTTGTGCGATAGAACACATACCACGAACTCGAATAAACAAACGAAGAAGGTTATCATCATGGGTGCAGTACCAAAAAGAAGAATCTCCAAATCGCGCCGCGGAAACCGTCGCGCGCACCAAAATCTCAAGATTCCTAACCTTGTCCCCTGCGAGGAATGCGGCGAAATGAAACGAGCCTATCTTATGTGCCCCGTTTGCGGCACGTACAAAGGCATTCAAGTAATTGAGCCTAAGCTCGAGTAGCTCAAGTGCAAAGCAAAATGGCCGTGTTATATGCGGCCTTTTTTTCTGTTTACACAATTTTTTGCGAGACAATGTGACGTTTAACAAGTGAGCACCATCTACCTTTTTCCCGGACAGGGATCACAGCATGTGGGCATGGGTCAGGCTCTTTACGAGCAGGAATCCGCCGCACGTGCTGTTTTTGATCAAGCCGACGAACAGCTTGGCTTTTCCATCTCCAAGCTCTGCTTTGAAGGGCCTGAAGAAGAGCTCACCGACACCGTCAACCAGCAACCCGCCCTCTTCGTCACCAGCCTCGCCGCCTGGGCCGTGATGCAAGAACAGGGCAACGGCGATGCTGCCTTCTTCGCCGGGCATAGTTTGGGAGAGTTCTCGGCCCTGGTCGCCGCGGACGCCATTTCCTTCGAAGACGGCTTGACCCTTGTCCGCCGCCGCGGCGAACTGATGAAATCTGCCGGAGAAACCGCACCGGGCGCCATGGCTGCCATCCTTGGTCTGGACATGGAGCAGGTCCGCGAGATCTGCACCCAGGCACAGGTGTTTACCGGAAAACCGGTGCAGGTGGCAAACGATAACTGTCCCGGTCAAGTTGTAATTTCGGGCGACGAAAACAGCCTGGAAAGAGCCGAGCGCATGGCCAAAGAGGCCGGCGCGCGCAAGGTGACGCGCCTACCCATTACCATCGCCGCCCACTCGCCCCTGATGACCACGGCGGCTATGTTCTTCACCCGAGCCGTGCACAACGCGCCCATCCGCCCCGCCAGCACCCCCATCATCGCCAATACCACGGCACAACCGATTACGAGCATAGAAGATATTCGCCGCGAGCTCATCGCCCAGCTCACCGGCAGCGTGCTGTGGGCCGCATCTATGCGCTATGCGCTTGAACAGGGCGTGCAGCACTTTATAGAAGTCGGCCCCGGCGACGTCCTCACCTCCCTGATGAAACGCATCGACCGTAAAGCAGAAAGGAAAGCATTCATGGCGGGTAGAGATTAGAGATTAATGGCCAATGGCCAATCTCCGATCTCCAATCCCCAATCTCCAAAAGGTCCCCATGCCCTCTCCCCTCCTCGCCGACAAAATCGCCATCGTCACCGGCGCCTCCCGTGGCCTTGGTCGCGCCATCGCCTTAGACCTGGCAGCGAATGGCGCCGGCGTTGTCGCCAACTACAACAGCAGCGCCGAAGAAGCCCAAGAACTCGTGAGCCAGATCGAGCAGGATGGCGGGCGCGCTCTTGCCATTCAGGCAGACGTTTCCCAGTTGTCAGAAGCTCAGGAACTGGTTAAAGCCACTCGCGAGCACTTTGGCCAAAT
This sequence comes from uncultured Ardenticatenaceae bacterium, assembly GCA_964432035.1. GTDB lineage: Bacteria > Chloroflexota > Anaerolineae > Promineifilales > Promineifilaceae > JAAYYY01. The sequence goes on along the minus strand of CAYSMQ010000440.1, from coordinate 566 downwards.
CGACATTCTGGTCAATAATGCAGGTACGACGCGTGACACGTTGTTGTTGATGATGAAAGAGGACGACTGGGACGTGGTACTTGATACAAATCTCAAGAGTCTGTTTAATTGCTGCAAAACCGTCTTGCGTCCCATGATGCGCCAGAAGCGCGGCGGACGCATCATCAACATCTCGTCGGTCGTGGGCCTTGTGGGACAAGGTGGCCAGACGAATTACGCTGCATCCAAAGCCGGTATCGTCGGTTTTACCAAGTCGCTGGCCAAAGAGATGGGCCCGCGCCAGATCACCGTCAACGCCATCGCGCCCGGTTACTTTCCCACCGCACTGACTGCCGGCCTGCCCGAAGACCTGATGAACAAAGCTCTTGACCTCATTCCCCTCGGCCGCCTCGGCGAGCTTGAAGAGGTGGCGCACCTCGTCACCTTCCTCGCATCCGACCGCGCGTCATACATCACCGGCGAGGTGATCAAGGTGGATGGGGGCCTGGCAATGTAGAGAGATTGGAGATTAGAACCCTAATTGCTAGTTTCATAGAGCTCTGAGAGCTCAGTGTTCATTAAAAACG
>CAYSMQ010000439.1:2085-4222 GCA_964432035.1 uncultured Ardenticatenaceae bacterium | reverse complement strand
CTGCGCGGGATTCTGATACGCCTTGGAATGGAGCTGCACGATGTCCGCATCAAGGTCGCCGGCGAAGGCCGGGACCTTCGGGGCATGGTAGAACCCCGTCGCTACGACCACGTTCTCGGCCGTGAAGCGTAGAGCCGGTCCTGAATCTGTCGAGAGATCGCTAGCGGTTAAGAGGAAATGGTCCCCCTGCTTCGAGAGCCTATCCACCCTGATACCCGTACGCACGGGCAGCTCGAAGCGCGCGGCGTAATCCTCAAGATAATCGGCCATCTCGTCCTTGGTGGGCGTATAGTGCGGCGGGGCCGGGAAAGCCATCCCCGGCAGCCCGTTATAGCGCGCGGGCGTGAACAGCCGCAGCGAGTCCCATCGCTTTCGCCAGGAAGCGCCAATGCGCTCGTTGGCGTCCAGAATAGCAAAATTCTGACCCTGCTGCTGCAGGGTGTAGCCGGTAGCCAGGCCGGCTTGCCCCGCGCCGATAACGATAGTGTCAAAACTCTGTGTTACACCATGCATCGTCTGTTCTCCTTGCGTGTCTTCTCCACGGATTAAAGGGTCAACCATCTCTCTCACGTCCGGTCTCCATAGACGTCAGACTTGTTCCGGCGCCGGCGCCGCGCCAATCTGCTGCAGCAAACCGAATGTATCTTCATTGGTCCACCCCTCGACGAGCCTGCCATCGGCAAGGCGAAAGATGGTAATGCCCGTCAACGTAACGCGCTTGCCGCTCGGCGGCGTCCCCTGAAACGGCCCCTCATGGGTTCCCACGATTCTCCAGCGCGTCGCCACTTTGTCCCCTTCGGCGATCTGGTCCAAGATCTCGAACCGGTAGTTAGGAAAGGCCCTTCTTGCCACAGGGATGAAGGCAATTGCGCCGTCTGGCCCGCGGATCACCGTCGAGGAATGCCCGTCGTAGTCGTGGGCCAAGAGCTCCTCAACCACGTCAAATTTACGCTCATTCCAAAGCGCATCAAGGAAACGTCGCGCCACTGCTTTGTTTTTGTTACTCATTCTCATCTCTCCTTTCAGTAAATTGCATTTGCATGCGTCTGGTTACGCCCTGCCGCTTGACGGAACGCCAGCTTCTAGCTGGTGCTGTCACTTGCCGTCATGGGCCGTCAAGATGACGGCGTTCCGGCTTCAGAAACTGAAACCGCCGTCTACGGGCTCGTTCCGACGCCAACATTGACCGGGGTCTTCAAGACAGCGGATCCGTTCTCGCTCATCCGCTCCCGCAGCATGCCGTCCAGCGCCTTCCGAACCTCCGCCCGCTGCTCCTCCGTCAGGTCCGCGACAAGTTGGGCGCCGATTGGGTTGCTGTTGACCACCCAGTCCCACAGCTCCTGGCCCGACTGCACCTCAATCCTGTGGGCGCCGCGCTCCACACCGACCTCTTCCAGGCCGGCCTCGGCCATCCTTTGGCGCAGCACGGCCGGCTCCGCCACCTGGAAGGGCAGCGGCGGGGGATCCATGGGCAGACCGCTGAAGCCGGGGACGACGGATTGAATGGCGCCGAGGAAGGCGCTGAGGAATTCGACTTGCTTGGGCGGGCCCATGGCCACGACGAGCACCCGTCCCCCAGGTTTTGTGACGCGCACCATCTCCGCAAGTCCGCGAGCCAGGTCTGGAAAGAGCATCACGCCAAACTGTGACGCCGAGATATCGAAGCGGTTATCCTCCAGCGCCAGGTCGTGACCATCCATGACGCGCCCTTCCAGGTTCGAGAGCCCTTGCTCCCGGGCGCGCGCTTCGAGGTGTTCGATCATCGCGGGAGAGATGTCGACTGCGACGACATCCGCGCCCAGGCGCGCTGCAGGAATGCTGAGGGCGCCGCTGCCCGACGCCACGTCCAGCAGCTGCATGCCAGGTTGGAGCCCTACCCGCCGCAGGACATCCTCGGCCACTTCGCGGTTGCTCGTCGGTGTGACGTACTCATCATAGCCCGCCGCCAGTCTGTCCCAGGCGCTGCGGATTTGCTCGCGTTCTTGAGTAATCATGAGAACCTCCTTTCTGCGGGATTTCTTTTCATGTAATCCCAGCATAAAGAAAGGGCAGGCGACCATCATGCCCCAAACGGGGTAATTAAGGGGGGTAGATCCTGGAAAAAGTGCCGCTCCCCGCGTCGAGACATCCGATTTCT
>CAYSMQ010000439.1:0-1985 GCA_964432035.1 uncultured Ardenticatenaceae bacterium | reverse complement strand
AGGGGGGTAGATCCTGGAAAAAGTGCCGCTCCCCGCGTCGAGACATCCGATTTCTCAAGCAACCTTCGGTTGCCGAAATCGGATTTCTAGCTACCACTTACTCTAACAGCTGTAGCTCCCGCGCCCGAGTCACCGCTTCCGTGCGGTTGCCAACGTCCAGCTTGCCGTAGATATTCGCCGCGTGCTTCTTGACCGTGCCCGGAGAAATAACCAGTTCTTCGCCGATCTCGCGATTTGTCAGCCCGGCGGCCATCAGCTCTAGCACGTCTCGTTCACGGTCGGTCAGGGGCTCCGTAAGCGGCTGCCCGGCCGCCGCATGCGCGACGTCGCCGAAAGCTGCCAGCAACATTTCGACGTAATCGAACATCACGTCGCGTCCACGAGCTTCCTGCAGGAGGCGGGCCATGGGCAACCCCAGGTCGGTGAAAAGACGCACGTAGCCCTCGGGTTCGGCCAGACGCAAGGCATTTTCCAGCGATGTCAGCGCCCCGGCATCATCGCCGCGCCGCCGTCGGCCCGTCGCCTGCAGCGCCAGCGCCTCAATCGTCACGCCCATCCGGCCCTCAGCTTCTGCTGCTTCAAGCAACCGCTCAAGCAGCGCCAGGGCCTGCTGCAGGGACGACGTATCCCCTTTGACGATTAGTACGCGGGCAAGCGCCAGTTGCAGCTCCGCCCGATCCAGCCGCTCCTCTTCCACAGCACCCGTCAACATCCTGTCCGCCCAATGCACGGCCGCGCGCAGCCGTTCCTGCACCAGCCACAGCTCGAGCTGAAAGCGCTCAAAGCGGGCAGCCCAACCGGGAAAGTGCGCGCCCTCCACATGTGGCCGTGCCTGTTCCAGGTAGGCCGCCGCCTCCTCCACATCGCCTTCCACCAGATTCAGACGGCCGGCCAGCAGATATCCGGCGATCAGCGCCCGTACATCGCCGCCAAGTTCGGCCCGCTCCAATCCGCTGGCCGCGTGTGCTCGAGCCTGCCCCAGCTCGTTCCACTCGTAAAGCACTTCTCCCATGCGAATATGAACCCACCCGGTGAGCGGTAGCGGCAGGCGCCCCCAGTTTTCAGGTTCCTCGATAGCCGCCAGCGCCCGGCGCCAGTAGCCGGCAGCTTTCTGCAAAGCGCCCCGCCGCAGTTCCAGATCTGCCAGCGCGCCATAGACGTGCGCCGATTGCACGCGAAAGCCGGGCGAGCCCATGAACGGCAGCAGATTCAGGTAGCATTCCTCCGCCTTGTCCCACAACCCGTTGCGCCGGTAGGTATCGCCGAGTGAACCGTAGACGATGGCCCGAAAGAGCGTATTCTCGTCGGATAAGGCGCGGAACGCCGCGTCGGCAAATCTCTCCGCCCGCGTCAGGTCGTTATGAAAGCAGGCGATTGAACAGCGAACGGCGCTGATCTGCGCCTGTTGCTGCCCTAAATCGTGGCGCCGCTCAGACGCCAGTCGCTGTTCAATCTCGTCGACTCGGCGCGCACAGGCCTCAATTTGGCCCGTAAAGAGCAGCAACCCTGCGCGGACGAGGCCGAACTGCGGGTAAGCGTCGAACCAGGCATCCGGCAGCGCCTGTAACCACTCCTGCACCCGCCGGAATTCGTTGGCGAACAATTTCCCCTGAACATAGCGCTCGAAGATCTGAAGCCCCAGTTCGGCGTCATCGCCCTCCACGGCGTGCTCGAACGCTCGCTCCGGCCGGTCGTGGTCCACATACCAACGCGCTGCGCGACGATGGAGCTGAGGCAGTTCGCTTGCCAGAACTCGACTCGCTTCTTCGCGCAAAAATTCGCCAAACAGCGGATGGTAGCGAGACCAGCGCCGTTCATCGTCCAGTGGTTCCAAAAATAGGTTTTCGCGGTGCAGGCGCTCCAGCATCTGCTGGCTCCCTTCACCGCCAATCAGCGCATCACAGAGTGGGCCGCTGAGCTGTTGCAGGATACTGGTTTGCAGCAAGAAGCTGCGCACCGGCGCTTCCTGCCGCGCCAGCACGTCC
>CAYSMQ010000438.1:0-4245 GCA_964432035.1 uncultured Ardenticatenaceae bacterium | reverse complement strand
GGAACGCCAAATCCGGAGGCGCCTTGCAAGAACGAGCCGAAAACCCAGGCCAGCAACAGGGCTTGCGCTGCGCGATCGGGCGCCAATGCGGGTAGCTCCTGCCCCAATACGTCGATGGCGCCTGCTTCATTAACCACGTGATAGAGTAGGAGAGCCATCCAAATGATATAAAGTACGTAAAGCGCCAGTAAGAGACCTCGCCCAAAAGCCACTACCAGTAGCGGGAGATCCGCGCCAAAGGCCAGGAGTGCAACTGCCGCGGCGGCCAACCAGCCGGCCAGACCGGCTTTGCTACCTCCCCAGTTGCGGCCGATCATTAGATAGAGTACCAGGAGTAGTGGCGTAGCGGCGAGCACGATGTTGGCGACGGTGAGCTGTGGCAGCGACATAGCGCACAGTATAGCCGAGCGCCTGAACGATGCCAGCAGCAATAGCATGCCGGCGCGACAAAATGTGTTAGGATCGACGGCAATTATGATGAAACCACTTATCGGCACCGACCTTAAGCGTTTCTTGCGCGACTACAAACGGCAGCACCGGCCCGATCGGCAGGTCACCGCGCTGTTACAAAGCGTGGAGTATCCCGTAAACGTCGGCTCCATCTTTCGCATGGCCGACGCGGCCGGCGTCACCGAACTGGTGCTTGCCGGAATTACGCCCAGACCGCCACACCCCACGATCGAAAAGGTTGGACGGGGTAAAACGAAGAACGTGCCCTGGCGCTACGAGGACGACGCAGCCGTCGCCGCCCGGCAATTAAAAAAAGATGGATACCGCATCATCGCCGTAGAGCTGGCGCAAAACGCCGTTCCATACCACGAGTACGACTACCCGCAGCGCACCTGTCTGGTCGTGGGACACGAAGATCACGGCGTCACAAAAGCCACGCTTGCCGCCTGTGACGCCGCCGTCTTTATACCCATGTATGGCAAAGGGCGCTCCATGAACGTGCACGTGGCGCTCAGCGTCGTGCTGTTCCATGTACTTCACTGTGCGCCGCGCGCCTAGGCGCAGATGGTTTGGCGCGCCCATTTCCTGTTCTAATTGCGCTTGACCACACCAAATCCACGTGCTATGATAGCCGCACGATGCACAAACAAACCGCAGCTTTCTACTTTTATTTTGGGTTTACCAACCACCAGCGCCGCGAGCGTGGGGGGTCAGGTTGCCCTGAGTAGATAGTCCGGCAACACGAACCAAGACCAGCGAGACGCGGCGCCAGCCGCGTCTTTTTTGTTTTGAGGAGAAATTGGTACTTTTTAGGAGGTTTATCCATGTCCGTGAACGGCAACGCTCGTGATGCTCAATGGCCCGTCTGCCGCGGTGTGCGCGGAGCCACGACCTGCGCGGAAGACAGCGAGGAAGCTATCCTGGCTGCAACGCGTGAGCTACTATACACAATGATCCGAGCCAACGGCATCCGCCCTGATGACGTTGCCAGCGCACACTTTACGACCACAGTCGATCTGCGCGCCACCTATCCGGCGCTGGCGGCGCGCCAGCTAGGCTGGTTTGATGTAGCGTTGTTGTGCGGTCACGAGATGGACGTACCGGGCAGCCTCCCGCGTTGCATTCGCATTTTGATTCACTGGAATACCACCAGGCAGCCCACGGAAATCAAGCACGTTTATCTCCACGAAGCAAAATCGCTGAGACCGGATCGCGACTCGTTGCCGCCGGTGCCCGAGGCAGAAATCGAGCGCGCGCAACAGCTGGCACAAGAGGCGCGCCGCGCGAGGGCTCTGTAATGCGTCCGGACAAACCACCACATGATCTACGCTTGAACGGCAATGGAATGAACGGCAGTAACGGCGCCGTTAATGGTCACAACGGCGCCGGCGCTGGCGCCAAACAAAATCTTATAGATGCCAGAAAACAAGGGAAGGTAAAAATGGTCGTCATCATCATGAAGTCTCAGGCCACAACGCGCGAAACGTCAGCTGTGATCGATCGTGTCGAAAACCTGGGCTTCAACGTTCATCTGTCAGAAGGGGACGAGCGCACCATCATCGGTCTCATTGGCGATAGCCGCATTTTGGACAAAGAAGCCATCGAGCGCATGTCCGGTGTGGAGCGTGTCGTGCCCGTGCTCAAACCGTTTAAATTGGCCGGACGCGACTTCAAGCCCAGGGATACGAAGTTCCCAATCGGCAACCATATGGTCGGCGGTGATGGGCTGTTGCTCATTGCCGGGCCCTGTTCGGTCGAAAGTCGCAGCCAGATCATCGAGACAGCTCACGCCGTCAAAGAAGCCGGCGCTCACGCGCTCCGTGGCGGCGCTTATAAACCACGCACCTCGCCCTACTCCTTCCAGGGCCTGGGCGAGGAAGGTCTGAAATATTTGGCCGAAGCGCGTGAAGAAACCGGTCTGCCCATCGTCACCGAGGTCATGGAACCCGATCTGGTACCGCTTGTGGCCGAGTACGCCGACGTCCTGCAAATTGGCGCGCGCAACATGCAGAACTATGCTCTCTTGCACGCCGCAGGCGAGTCTCAACATCCTGTGCTACTGAAGCGGGGCATGAGCAGCCTCATGGAAGAGTGGCTGATGTGCGCAGAGTATATTCTCAGCCACGGGAACACACGCGTCATGCTGTGCGAGCGCGGTATTCGCACCTTTGAAACCTATACGCGCAACACGTTCGATATCAACGCCATCCCTGTAATTAAGCATCTCAGCCACCTACCCATCATCGCCGATCCCAGCCACGGAACCGGTAAGTGGGAATACGTCTCCGCTGCTGCCCGTGCCAGCGTGGCTGCCGGCGCCGATGGGCTGATCATTGAAGTGCATCCGCGCCCCGACGAGGCTCTATCCGACGGCGGCCAATCACTCAAACCAGAGAAATTCGCCGATCTCGTGCGCCAGATGCGCGCCATCGCCCAGGCCGTGGGCCGTGATATCCCCGAACCAGAACTCGCTAGCCCCCAACCGGTCGCTGCCTAACCATGTTCGTAGTAGGCGCTTCAGCACCTTTCGAGCGCTAAAGCGCCTACTACAAACCGATACTCACATCCGCTCCGGCGCCTCAATACCCATAAGCGACAATACCAGTTCAATCTGTCGTAACGCGTACTGCGACAGCGCCAACCACGATGCCTGCTGCGCCGGGTCCTCTTCGCTCAGAATATGGTGCTCGCGGTAAAAGCGATTGAACGTAATCGCCAGATTATAAACGTAATCCGCCAGATGATTTGGCGCGCGCGTGTCGTATGCATGCGCGACAATATCGGGCAGCTCGGCAAGCTTCAGATCCAGCTCCCGCTCCTCTTCGCTCGCCGCCGGTCGTATCGCGCCGCCTTCCAAACCCTGCTCGTCGGCCCGCCTTAAAATCGACTTTGTGCGCACAGCCGTATATAGCATATAGGGACCGGTACGCCCCTCAAACGACGTAAATCGCTCCAGATCAAACACATAATCTTTCGTGCGGTGGTTGACGAGATCGCCAAATTTCAGCGCGGCGATACCCACCTTTTCTGCAATATCGTCCTTTTCCGCTTCGCTATACTCGGTCGCCACATCCATCTCCACCAGCCGCTCCCTGGCGCGTTCGACGACCATATCGACGACTTCCTTCAAAGAAGGAACGCCTCCCTCGCGCGTCTTAAACGGCCGGCCATCGGGTCCGTTTATCGTTCCATTGGGAAGATGCTCCAGACCTACTTCTTCTTTTGGCGCGATCCCCGACTTGCGCGCGGCGCGGAAGACTTGCTCAAAGTGCAAAGACTGCCGGATGTCCACAACATAGAGAATCAGCTCGGCGTCCAGCTCCTCGACTCTCTGTTCGATTGTCGCCAAATCTGTGGTGCCATAGAGGACGCTGCCGTCCGATTTCAACAGCATCAGCGGTGGAATATCGGCTTTGTCGTCCGGCTGCGCAACGTCGACGATAATGGCTCCCGCACTTTCTTCGGCGATCCCCTGCGCCAGCAGGCGCTTAACGATCGGTTCAATACGACCATTGGCGTGACTTTCACCCATCCAAAGGTCGAACGTTACACCAAGTCGGTCAAAGTCTTCCTTGAGCGCGTCGATCGATATATCGACAATATGTTGCCACAGCGCCCGATAGCCGGGCCTGCCTGCTTGCAGCTCCTTTGTCGCTTTTCGCGCTGCGTCCTTGAAGTCTGGATCCTCATTGGAGCGTTCTGATGCAGCCGGATAGATTTCGCCCAGGTCGTCCATGTCCACAGGAGAATCCTCTGGATAGGGACCACTATGGTCCGCGTCGAAATAGGGTAGAT
>CAYSMQ010000437.1:0-4252 GCA_964432035.1 uncultured Ardenticatenaceae bacterium | reverse complement strand
CTCATGGCAAAAGCGCACGTGAACTGGTCCACCGGCAGGCGAATCATATACAGCACCACGGCCGAATAGTAATCCACATTGGCGTACAGGTTGCGCTCGATAAAGAAATCATCCGACCGTGCCAGCTGCTCAATCGTGTGCGCCACCTCATACCATTGGCCCTGCCCGCTGCTTTCCGCCAGCTCTTGCGCCATCGGTCGCAAGATGCGCGCCCGTGGATCCTCCGTCTTATAGACCCGGTGCCCGATGCCCATAATACGCCGCCCCTCTTCACGCGCCTCCTCGAACCACGCGCCCACGTCGCCTCGTTGCGCCGCGTCAATAAACTGCTCCATCGCCGCCTGGTTGGCGCCGCCGTGCGCCGCGCCCTTCAGCGTCCCCAGCGCGCTGGTCACCGCCGAGTAGACGTCGGCCAACGTGCCCGTCGTCACCCGCGCCGCGAACGTCGAGGCATTAAATCCGTGGTCCGCCAGCAGCACCAGATATGTATCCAGCGCCTCCACCGCCTCCTGTGACGGCTCCTCCCCGTCGAGCATATACAAGAAATTCGCCGCGTGGTCCAGGTCGTTGCGCGGCGCGATGGGTTCCTGCCCGTTTCGAATGCGCTCCCACGCCGCCACAATTGTGGGCAACACCGCAGTGAGCAGCAGCGCCTTCTTGCGCGCCGCCGGTAAGCTGTTGTCGTCCGCCTGCGGGTCAATCAGGCCCAGCCCGCTGACCACCGTGCGCAGCACAGCCATAGGATGCGCCTCGTTCGGAATCTCCTGCATCGTCTTCAGCACCGCCGACGGCAACTCCCGCTTGCTGATCAGCGCCGCCTTAAACGCGTCCAGCTGCCCCCACGTCGGCAAATCGCCGTTCCACAACAGGTAGACCACCTCCTCAAAGCTGGCCTTCTCCCCCAAATCTTCAATACTATACCCCCGATAAATCAACCGCCCCTCCTCTCCATCCACCCGGCTCAACTGCGTATCCGCCGCAGTCACACCGGCAAGTCCCTTGGTTACGGTTTCGTCAGCCATGTGTCTCCTCTAACGACTAGAGAAATCCGATTTCTTGAAGAAATCGGATTTCTGTCGTAGTCAACCAATCTCCAATCAACCAGTCTCCTTCAACCTCTCCCCATACTGCCTCTCATAATACTCCCGAAACTCCCCACTCTTAATCTTCCGCCACCACCACTCATTGTCGCGATACCAGCGCGCCGTGCGGCGGATTGCGTCTTCTGCCGTGTGCCTGGGGCGCCAGCCCAGGGCCAGAATCTTGTCGATATTCAAGTTATAGCGGCGGTCGTGTCCCGGACGATCCGCCACGTGCCGGATCAGCGACGATGGTTTATCCAACTCATCTAGCAGAATCTCCACCATCTGCAAGTTCTCCATCGGCTGGCCCGTGCCAATATTATACGTCTCGCCCAGCTGACCCTCGTGCAACACCAGGTCGATTGCCTCACAATGGTCCGTCACGTACTGGTACTCGCGCATCTGCCGCCCGTCCCCGTACACCGGCAGCGGCTCGCCGTCGATGGCGTTCGTCGCAAAAAGCGGCACCACCTTCTCCGGATACTGGTAAGGCCCAATATTGTTCGAACCTCGCGTAATCGTCACCGGCAAATCGTACGTCACAAAATAAGCCTGCACCATCAGGTCGCCGCTGGTCTTACTCGCCGCATAGGGGCTGCGCGGCGCGACAGGATCCGTCTCCACGCTCGCCTGCCCTTCCGGCACGTGCCCGTACACCTCATCTGTCGAAATCTGGTTAAAGCGCTCCAGCCCAACCTTGCGCGCCGCCTCAAGCAACACGTACGTGCCGTACACATCCGTCTGAATAAAGGCATCAGGGTCCATAATCGAGCGGTCCACGTGCGTCTCCGCCGCAAAATTGACGATCGTGTCGATGCCATACCCCTCAATCGCCTGTTCCACCGCCCGCGCGTCGCAAATATCGCCCTTCACAAAATCGTAGCGGACCTCGTCCGACACCTCCAGCAGATTATCCAGATTCCCCGCGTAGGTCAGCTTGTCAAAAACGATGACGTTATAGTCTGGATACTTTTCCAGCAGATAAATGACAAAATTCGACCCAATAAACCCTGCGCCACCGGTAACCAGGATATTCTTCACACGCGCTCCTTTCGTTCCACGGGATGTTGATGCCCATAAATTCTAACGTATGGTGCGCCCGGCGGCGAATGTGTGAACTTCTCGGAGCGCCAGCTTCAGGAAGGTTCGCCTATTAATTCAGTAACACGCTCGGGCCGGTCTCCTGACCGCGCCCGCCGTCCACGCCCTTTGTTGCGGCCCTTGCCATGCGCCCTCCTTTTCGTGTATGATGTAGACATTAATATGTCGCCACACGACATAAAGGGCAGCGGTCACATGGCTCTTCAAAAAAAACTGAGACGCCATTCTTCCTGGATTGCCGGACTCTTCGCCCTGCTCGCACTTCTCGTCGCCCTTGTCGTCGTCTGGAACCTACTCGGCGTGGCCTGGTTTCTCACAGCCTCGGCCCGCATACCAACGCTCACCTCTGACCTCGTACTCGCCGACTTCGATGCCGACGGTGACCTGGACGTCTATTTAGCCATGCACGAACGCGAACTGACCGCGCCTGATCGGCTCTGGCTTAATCAGGGCGGCAAACAGGGCGGGGTGGCCGGCGCCTTTGGCGACAGCGGGCAGCGGCTCGGCGACCACCATAGCCGGTCCGCAACGCCGGGCGATATCAATGGTGACGAGCATCTCGACGTCATGGTCGGCGGATGGGGCGTCCACTATTACACCGGCGACGGTTCCGGTCAACTCTCCGGACCGCGCCACCTCGCGCGCCTGCTGCCGGACGGCGCCGAAATAAGCCCGGCCCTGGCCCTGGGCGATCTCAACGGAGATGGTCGAGTCGACGCCTTCCTTGGCGGTTGTTGTGGCGCCTTCGAAACGCCGGGCGGCCTCTTCGCGCCCGTGACCGCCTTACCTCTAAGCTCCGCCATCTGGCTCAACAACAACAGCGGCGGCGCTGCAGGTCAAAGACTGCCCTTACCGCCGGTTATGAGTGCGGCTCTCGGCGACCTTGACGGCGACGGTGACCTCGACGCCATCATTGCCACAGGCGACCTCCATGATGGGCAGGGCCAGACCGCCCGGCAGCCCAACCTCGTCTGGCTCAACGATGGAACCGGCGTCTTCCACGATAGCGGGCAACAACTGGGCGTCGCCCCCGCGCACACCGTCGTCCTCGGCGATCTCGACGGCGACGGTTCTCTCGACGCCGTCGTCGGCGACCGTGAATTCGCCGAAGTCTGGCTCAACGACGGTCGAGGACGCTTCTCAACCACCGGACACCGCCTCCACTGCGGCCTCACCCGCTGGCTTTTTCTTGAGGACCTCGACGGCGACGGCGACCTCGATCTGTTTCTCGGGAATGCCACGACCGCTCGCCTGTGGCTCAACGATGGAAGCGGCCAATTTCAATCCTATCGCCGGCGCATTCGCTACGAGCGACACCAGGCCCTTGCCCTCGGCGACGTCACCGGGGACGGACGCGTCGACATCCTCATCGCCACCGTCGACGGCTATCAGGTATGGCAGAGTCAGAGAGATGGCTCGTTTTCCGCCGGTCCCCTGACCGTAATGGAGTAACAATGCGTCGCCCGCATGCAATGCCACACCGTCCCCGATTGCGTAAGCGCCAGCCAGGAGGCACGCGCCACATGATCATCACAAGGACCTACTATGCTCAATAGAAAACCACCTCTCAGAAAAGTAGCCGTCACCACCTTCAAAGTCGCCGCCATCGGCGCCCTGCTCCTGCCCGTCCTCTTCCTCTTCCGTCTCATGAACCCGCCAATTCAGTCGCAGGCCATGGCCCTCGCCGACCTCGACGGCGACGGCGATCTGGACGCCTTCGTGGCCAACGGTGAGCACGAAGACTTTCAGCCCAATACCGTCCTCTGGAACGATGGCGCCGGCCGTTTCCGTGATAGCGGGCAGCGCCTGGGCCACGGCGGCAGCGTCGCCGTCCTCCTACATGATATGAATGCTGACGGCACCGTCGATGCCCTCGTCAGCAACAGCGGCTGGTTCGACACCTTCTGGAATGACGGTGATGGTCACTTTTCCGAACCGGAATTCGCCTACACGCCGAGTATTGAGGGCATGTACATCGGCCTGTGGCGCACGCAGGCGGCCGATCTAAATGGCGATGGCCATGATGACATTTTCCTCGCCGGCTGCTGCGGCGGTGGTCGCTCACCGGA
>CAYSMQ010000436.1:298-4253 GCA_964432035.1 uncultured Ardenticatenaceae bacterium | reverse complement strand
TCGAACCGGGGGCCTATCGCGCCGAGTGTTACATTCCATATGAAGATAAATTGCGGGGCTGGATCTTTAGCAATCCCATTTATCTCGTGTAGTTGGGGGACTCGGCGCTCAAAAGAACAACATGCAATCAACATTCACAACACAACCACTCCATCCCATCCGCCGGGCCATCGTCGTCGGCGCCTCGTCCGGTATTGGCGCGGCCCTTGTCCACGAGCTCGTGCGGCACGGTTATGCCGTCGCCGCCTTGGCGCGCCGCCTGGACGATTTACAGCAGGTCTGCGAGGAAGCCAACCGCCATGCTGCAGGCGCGTTTGCCGTTGCCTACGGGCACGACGTCACCGACTATGATGACGTTCCCGGCCTTTTCCAGGAAATTGTGCAAGAGCTGGGCGGGTTAGACCTCGTCGTCTACGTCGCCGGCGTGCAGCCCCAGGTGGGGCCCAACGAATACAACTTCGAAAAAGACGCCACAATGGTGCAAGTCAATCTAATGGGCGCCATGGCCTGGTTGAACCAGGCCGCCGAACGCTTTCACCACACACGCCAGGGCCACATCGTGGGCGTCTCCTCCGTCTCTGGAGACCGTGGGCGGTCGGCCTTCCCGGGCTATCACAGCAGCAAGGGCGCACTGAGCATCTATCTCGAGTCGCTGCGAAACCGTCTTTCGCGGCGCGGCGTCACCGTGACCACCATTAAGCCTGGCTTCGTCGACACCCGCCTGTTGGCCAACGCGGAAAACACAGTGTGGGTCATTTCGCCACAAGAGGCTGCGACGCAAATACGGCAGGCGGTCGAAGCCGGTAAACAGGTGACCTACGTACCCGCACGCTGGCGTTGGATCATGCTCGCCATTATTCATACTCCCTCATTCATCTTTCGTCGCCTCAGTATATAAACTTAGGAGAGGCCATCGTGACAATCAGAGAAGCACAAAACGGCCAACAGCAAAAAGAACGCCACTCTCAGGATTATCCCCTGCCACAGCGTCTGGAGCGTGTCCCATCCTGGGGCGGCGCCAGCGACAGCGTCAGCTACGTCTATCGTCCCAGCACCGTCGAGGAATTGCGCCGCATCTTCAGCATCGCGCGCGAGAGCGGGCTGACAGTAGGGTTTCAGGGCGCCGGCAATAGCTACGGAGACGCCGCGCTGAACAGTGAAAACATCCTCGTCGACATGCGGCGCCTGTGCCGCATCCTCGATTGGGATCCGCAAGACGGCGTTATCCGTGTCGAGCCCGGCGTGACGCTGAAGCAACTGTGGCAATACGTCGTGGAAGACGGTTGGTGGCCCCCGGTCTCCACCGGCACAATGAACATCACCATGGGCGGCGGCGCCGCCATGAACGTTCACGGCAAGAACGCCTGGAAACTGGGCCCCATCGGCGATCACATTCTCCAGTTCGAGCTGATGCTACCGTCCGGCGAAACGATCCTTTGTAGCCGGGACGAAAACAGTGACATCTTCTTTGCTGCCATTGGCGGCTTTGGCATGCTGGGCTGCTTCACGTCGCTCACCATGAAAATGAAGCGCGTGTATTCCGGCCTTCTCCAGGTGGACGCGGTCGCCAGCCCCAACCTGCGCCACATGATGGCCTACTTCGACGAGCATCTCGACGACTCCGATTATCTGGTGGGCTGGATCGATGCCTTCCCGGGCGGCGACAGCCTGGGGCGGGGACAGTTACACCGCGCCAACTACCTGGCGCCCGGCGAAGATCCGGAACCGCAGGAAACCTTGAAAGTATCAAACCAACAGATTCCGGACACCATTGCCGGTCTCGTACCCAAATTCTGGCTCCCCTTCTTCATGCGACCCTTCTATAACAATGTTGGCTGGCGACTGGTGTGCTTTGCCAAATACATGGCGTCCCGCCTCGGCGACGGCCTGGAGGGGCAATCCTATCGCGAGCCGCACGCCCACTTCCACTTTCTACTGGATGCCATCCCCTTTCGCAACGCGTACGGGCCGGGCGGCATTATCCAGTACCAGGCCTTCATCCCCACGTCGCAGGCATTGCCGGCGATGGAAACGCTGTTGCGCCTGGGACAGACCCACGGAGTGCCCAACTTTCTAAGCGTGCTGAAGCGACACCGCCCCGATCCCTTTCTACTCACGCACGGGCTGGACGGCTATTCGCTCGCTATGGACTTCCACATTAGCGACCGCAACCGCGCCCGCGTGCGCCAATTGGCGCGCCACATGGATGAAGTGGTGCTGGATGCAGGCGGACGCTTTTACTTTGCCAAGGACAGCACCCTGCGCCCCGAAGTCGCCCGCGCCTACCTGGGACAGGAGACGATTGAGCAGTTTTGCCGGCTTAAGCGGCGTTGTGATCCTGATGGACTGCTTGAGACAGATTTGTGGCGGAGGGTGTTTATGGATAATTGTAGGGAGATTGGAGATTAGAGATTGGCGATTAGGGTTGGTCGTCGAGGCGTGTGAAGAAGGAGTGTTCCTGGGTCAGGGTATCCAGGCGCAGGCGGATGGGTCGGCCATCGTCTACTTCGTAGGCCAGATAGACGCGTTTGCCAATTAGCGCGCCGACCATGCGCCAGTACTCATCAGAAAACTCCTCTCTGGCTCGGGTGTCTCCCCGCTCGTCCTCCTGCCTTCCCGCCTCCAGTTCCGCCAGCCTCAGCAGGTAACGGTCAAGCTGTGCATCGAGCGATAGCACCTCTGCGCGAAAGATGGCGCGCACGAAGTCGCCGTGCGGCAGTTGCCACACAAATTGTACCGGAAACGAGTCACCGGGTTCGTGATTGGCTACGGGCATACGACCAGTCTACGGCTGCTGGACCGTGAATGCAAGCGGCTAGCCTTTCACTGATACGTGCCCGCGGCGTCCGGGTCGCCAATTGACGGCGGCGACCCCGCTCAAAATGAGTAATCCACCGGCAAACATACGCCAATCCAACTGTTCTCCCAGAAAGATGACGCCCGCAGCGACGCCAACGACGGGGACGATGTAAGTCACAAGCGCCGTCCGTGTCGCGCCCCATGCTTCCAGCACGATAAAGTATAGAATGTAGGCCACGCACGAACCCAGTAGGCCAAGCCACAGGAGCGAAGCGATCGCCGGCAAGGTAAAGGATTGCTGCGTAAAGCCTCCAAAGGCGAAAACCATCGCAAATGCAGCAACGTCGGCGATTAGAAGTTGCCCCAGGGCCAGCGCCACGGGACCCACGTTGCGCAGGTTTCGCCGCACATAGATGGCGCCAATGGCGTAAAACGCCGCTGCCAGGATCATGGCCAACTGGGGAAGCAAGCTACCCGGGTCGCTAAGGCCATCACGACTAAACAGCAGTACAACGCCCGTAAATCCGACGAGCAACCCCAGCACGGAGCCACCCGTGACGCGCTCCATATTGAGGACGACGCCGGCGAGCACGATACTGAATAAGGGTACGGTGCTATTTAATATCGAGGCGACACCGCTATCCAGCCCCTGTGGTCCTGACTCCGCCCATGTAATAAGCGTGAAGGGGATGGCCACATTCACGACGCCAATGACCACAATATGGGACCACACGCGTCTAGAGTTTGGCAGTTTGATGCCGCGCACGCGGACAATCAGATAAAGGCCAAGCCAGCCGATCAGCAGGCGGAAAGCCACAACCGTCATCGGCTGCAAGCTCTGAACCGCAATCTTGATAAACATGAACGACGTTCCCCAGGCCAATGCCAAAAGGAGAAACGCCGCCCAAACGCGTCGATTTTCCATATCGCTTCCAAACAAAAAAGCCGCTGCCCAGCCGAGCAGCGGCTTTCAAAGAGCTTAAGTGTAACTCACCGGATCGCCTGCTCGGTATTCTTGTCAAAGAGGTGCATGCGATCCATGTCCATGACCAGATCCAACTCTTGGCCCGCAGACGGCGCCAGACGCGTGTCCACAGTTCCGACGAACGTGTTCTGTCCCGAGGTCAGGTAGAGATGCAATTCGTGACCAAGCAAC
>CAYSMQ010000436.1:0-288 GCA_964432035.1 uncultured Ardenticatenaceae bacterium | reverse complement strand
GAAGGTCCGCAGCGCCTGTAAGGGCGCGGCGAGGATCTTTGGCGGTGTAAACTGCTTGGCGTGGATGTGCTCAGGTCGCAGCCCGAAGATCACTTCCTTGCCAACATACTCGTCGTACGGAGCCCTACGAGCGTCGGGCACCTGCACGCGGAAGTCGCCGGCGTCTACGTAGAGATTTCCTTCCTCGCCAACCAGCGTCGCATCGAAGAAATTCATGCTGGGGCTGCCGATAAAACCGGCGACGAAGATGTTATTTGGTTCTTCGTACAGGTTGCGCGGGGAGTCAAT
>CAYSMQ010000435.1:3474-4254 GCA_964432035.1 uncultured Ardenticatenaceae bacterium | reverse complement strand
GCCGGTTGTAGCCCTTGCCGCCTTCAAACATCAGGTTGTCAAAGTCCATCGTGCCCGTGCGATGCCCGTTACTGCTCACGTTGACGACCCGCGATCCGCGCGTGTCCAGCAACATCTCGATGAGCAAGCCCGTCAGCGCGAAGTGGCCCAGGTGGTTCACACCGAAATGCCGTTCGAAGCCATCTTCGGTCAGGCCATAGGGCACCCACATGATGCCGGCATTGTTCACCAGCACGTCGAGCCGCGCATGGGCCTTCCTGAATGCCGACGCGAACTGGCGCACGGAATCCAGGCTGGCTAAATCCAGCAGTATAACGTCGGCCTGCGCGTCGGGGACCTCGTCCTCGATCTGGCGCAGCGCCGTCTTTGCGCGTTCCATGTTACGGCAGGCCAGAATCGTCCTGGCCCCCTTCCGCGCGACTTCTCTAGCAGCTTCAAAGCCAATGCCGCTGTTGGCTCCGGTGACGACGATCACCTTACCGCTCAAATCCGGTATTTCCTTCGTCGTCCATTTATCAGGCATCCTACGTTCTCCCTGAAGTTACTTGCACGCCCTCCTACGCAGCTCCCGCCGCCCCGCCGATTATAGCGCACTGAACATTTCTTCACATCGTCACTCCCGTTGAAAGTGAGCGTCGCCCTCTGATAAACTGGAGCCGGGTGTGTTTACCCGCTAGTCGTGCACGCCAAGAAAGAGACAAATAGGGAAGGAGACGCGCGATGGGCAAAGTCGATTTCAAGAAAGAATTGAAGCATCTTTACCGGCCCGCCAAGGCAGAA
>CAYSMQ010000435.1:0-3464 GCA_964432035.1 uncultured Ardenticatenaceae bacterium | reverse complement strand
AATTCTCCGTCGTGGACGTGCCTACCATACAGTTCCTGATGGTGGACGGTCACGGTGATCCCAACGTGGCCCAGGCTTATGCGGAGGCCGTGGAAGCGCTGTACGCTGTCGCCTACAAGATCAAGTTTGCCAGCAAGAAGTCACTGGACAGAGATTACGTCGTGCCGCCTCTGGAAGGGCTGTGGTGGGCGCAAGAGATGGCTGCCTTCACCACCGCGCTGGATAAGGGCCGGTGGGATTGGACGATGATGATCATGCAGCCCGATTGGATCACGCCGGTGATGGTCGAGGAAGCGCGTGCCTTGGTCAGGAAGCAGAAGGAGCTGGCTGCGCTGTCTAGGGTACGGCTGGAAACCTACGCCGAAGGGTTGTCGGTGCAAATCATGCACATCGGCCCCTACGATGAGGAAGGGCCCACGCTGCAGCGGCTGCACCATGAATTCATGCCCGCCAACGGTTACACCTTTAACGGTAAGCACCACGAAATCTACCTCAGCGACCCGCGCCGTGTGGCGCCGGAGAAGCTGAAGACGGTGCTGCGTCAGCCGGTGACCCGCGAAGGGTGAGACGGGGATCAACAGAGCGTTACGCGAACCATCACCACCCAGGGCTCAGGAAGGTCGGCAGCCAGGTTCTAATGGCCTTCCATACAGGCAAAATACAACTCGGAGGGGAGGTGAAGGAAGCAGTAAACGGCACTTGTGACGGCGACGAAAGTCACACAAGGTGAGGAAGACGCCGCCTGCGAACCACTGTTACTCCCCACCCAGCGAATCCAGCGCCCACTGCGCCGGGTAGAAGTTCTCGTTCAGTTTCAGCGCCTGCTCGTAAGCCACCACTGCGCCTTCTACGTCTCCCGTGAAGAGTAGGGCGTGTCCCTGGTAGAGGTACGTTTCTTCCACGTTGCGCCCGCCCTGGCTAGATAGCGTGGACTCGGCCAGGTCTAACATATCCTGGTAGCGGCCCAGCTTCATGTAGGCCATGTAAGGCCGGAACTGGTACCACAGCATGCGCGGTGGCAGGCCAATGGAGCGCGCTTCGTCGAAAGCGGCGGCGCCGTTTTCGTAGAACGCTGCCTCTCCCGTCATCTCCCCCAGGCGTGTGAGGCTGGTGCCCAGGTTGAACCAGGCGAAGGCGCTTTGCGCGTCGGCGTCGATTTCGGCCTGCGCCTTTTCCGCGGCGGCGCGCCACATGGCGCCCTGGTCCAGCAGCTCCGGGCCCAGGATGTCGAACACCTCTTGCTCCCGCACGGCGGGATAGACGACGAAGAAGGTGTAGTTGAATTGCTGCCAGTAATGCTCGATGTCGTCGTAGCTATCATAGCGCCCGCTACCGTCCCAGGGGCCCAGGTTGGTGTCCATGCTGACCATTTCCTCACTATCGTCGTCGTAGCCGAAGACGGTCAGATAATGGCCCAGCCAGCCCTCGCGCGGCAGCTCATAGCCCTTTTCGATGACCACCGGGAAGCCGGCGGCGATGAAGCGCTTGAGTAGTTGCAGATCGCCGCCGCTGTGCGCCGTCGAGCGCAGGTCGGTGAACTGGTTGACGTAGTCACTGAGCTGCCAGGGGCTGGTGTTGCGGTCTTCGCGATTCGGTTTCAGATAAGCTGCCGCTTCGTCCTGCGTGGTGGAATTGCCCCAGACGTTAAGGTTGATGACCAGGTTTGCCGGGCCGCAGTTATTGAAGCCCTGTGGGATGATTTCCAGCCCCTCGATACGCGCCTGGCGCGGTAACGGTTTGGGCGTCGCCGTGGCAGTTGCCGTTGCCGTAGCGGTCGGGGTTGCCGCAGGCCGACTCGAAGTACTCGAATCATCGGAACGAACGGTAGCCGCAGGCTTGCGGCTGGCTGTGGCCGTTGGCGTCGCCAGAACGGGAATAGTGATAGGCTTGTTTGCGGCGTTCCTCTGCGGTGCAGGCAGCGCCGTGGGCATTGGCGTTTCGCCCAATCGCAGCAACGGTTCCACAACCGGAACCCGCGCGAGGCGTACGCGTTGCTCTCCAGGCAGGCCCTGCACCAGCCGCGGCAGCGCCAGCACGCCCAGTGCCAGGAAAAGTTGGACCAGGACAACTAACAGGATGCCCTGCTTAAGACGTCGTGACATAATCATCTCCGTAAGGACACAATGTGATCTGCTCCCTGTCAGGGCGCAGGCGTTTGTAGTGCTTGCGCTGCGGGCCGGAAGTTGGGATTGAACTCTATCGCACGCATCCAGTTCTCTCTGGCGGCCGCCTGCTCGCCGCGCGCTGCCAGCGCCAAGCCTTTATAGAAGTAGGCTTCCTCAAAGTAGGGCCGATCCTTGAGCGTTGTATCGGCGAGCAAAGTGACGTCTTCGTAGCGACCTACTTGATAGTACGCTTCGTAAGGGCCAAACTGGTACCATAGCATGCGCCAGGGCAACCCAGTGGCCCGCGCCTGGTCGAAGGCCGCAGCCGCCTGGTCGAACTGTGAGAGTGCTGTGTAAACGCTACCAAGGTTGAACCATAGAAAAGCGTTCTCCCTATCTTGCTGCAGCTCTCGCTGCACACGTCTCAGCGCGTTTTGCCACATGGCATCATCCTCCAACTCGGCGCCGATGATGCCTCTTACCTCCGCGCTTCGTTCAGGCTCATTGAGCACAATGTATGTGCGGTTAAACTGTCTCCATTGTCGGTCGACGTCCGTGTAAGTCAGGATCCGTCCTTCTTGCGTTGCGTTCTCCATGGGCACGTCGCTGGTGCCGAACCAGGAGTCGTAGACCCAGAAGTGCTGGATGTCGTCGTCGTAAGCCACCAGCAGCAGGTAGTGACCATACCAGCCCAACCAACGGTACTCTCCGGGCGGTTCGATGCCCAGCTCAATGATGACAGGAACGCCGGCTGCCAGGAGCTGCTTCAGCGTCTCTAGCGAGCCATTGGCCCGCCACAGAGCACGATAGGGCGTGTGCTCGTTTACGTAAGCGGTCATTTCGCGGGGGCTGACGTTGCGGTCTTCGGGGTCCGGCTTGAGCACGGCGGCAGTCTCTTGTTGGTCAAGGCCCAGACCAAAGTAGCTGAGCGCCATAGCGATGGTCGCCGGCCCGCAATTGTTCCACGTCTGAAACTGGTGTTGTAATCCGTCCAGGCGGGCGGTTGCGGGAACCGGCCGGCGAGTTACGAATGGTGTCACGGACGGTTTGCTCTCGGGAGAAGGAGTAGGAGTAGCGTTGCTCTCAAGCTCACCGGTTACGAACACCACCGGGGGAGGTAGTGCTTTTGGTGCTGATGAAGCTTCGAGCAAATTCGTCACATCGCGGGGTGGACTGACCGTGGGCAACAGAGGCGCGGGCGCTTCCGGCGCAGTCAAAGTCTGGAGCGGTTGTGGCAGGCGCGCAAGGTAGCGGCTCGGAACACGTCTGAAGAGTAGAGGACCCTGCCAGAACTGGCCGCCAAGCACGACCAGAATGTGAAATGGAAATGCGTGACGGGGGCGAAATCTTGTGATGGCG
>CAYSMQ010000434.1:0-4270 GCA_964432035.1 uncultured Ardenticatenaceae bacterium | reverse complement strand
GTCGATGTCCTCTTCTAGTGCGTCGCCTTCCGGATCGAATAAATACATGACCAGATCACTCTGGTCGGTTGGCGAAACATTTATCGTAACTACCTCCTGTGAGTTACCGAAAAAGAACCAGATGTGATCTGTGTCAGCTTCTATATTATTCGACGCGCTGCTGCCGTACTCGAGCAGGCCGGGAAAAGCAACTGGATAGTATTCGGAGTCGTTACTGTTTACTACCATGAACGAATAGTAAGTCTCGTTGGCAGATGCCTCGGTAATCACGAGCCGGTAATCTCCACTTCCCTCGGCCTCAATACCTGCGATTTGCTCAATGGCGCCGGCAGGGCTATCGTTCTGTTCTACGACACGCCTTCCGGCCGGATCCAGCACGCTTAACGCGATGTCCGTACCAACTCTGGGCGCCACACTAATGGTGATAACGTCACCGGACTCAACTAAAAACTGCCAGCTATGCGTCTGGTCGCTATCTAAGTGACCGCCGTGCAGAACCTGGTACTCGATGTCGCCTCTGTCCACCACCGTCCCGCCTGGCGTTGCCGACGGGCTGAGCGTTCCCGTGGCCGTCGCCGTCGCTCCGTTTTCTGCGGTTGCCGTTGCCGTAATCGTACCGTTCGTCGTCGCGGTCGGCTCTACGGTGCCGCCATCCCCATCATCATCCTCTGTGGTTGGCGTTGCCGACGGCGTTTCTCCATCGGCAGGTGTACTCGCCGCTCTTGTGTTGGTCGCTGCTCTCGTCGGCGTCGAGGCAGCCGTTGCGGCGCCTGGCGGCGTCTCTAGCGGTTCCGTTGCCGATGGTGTGGGCACATCGACGGGCGTGGCGTCGGTTTGGTTCGGCGTTTCCACAGGAGCGCCGCCTGGCGGCGTGAGCGTGACTCTTGCCACGGGGCTCGGCGATACGATGTTGGTCACCTGCAGGTACCAGATGCTCTGCTGCGGCGCGTCCTTGCCACAGCCAACGGGCCCGCGCCAGGAGCGCCACACACCATCTACGGTAATCGTCAGTCCAGACGGCAGGAGATTTTGCACCAGACTTTCGAAGCCGCCGGCGCCAATCTCGGCGTCATCCTGTTCCAGGCGCCAGGTGGCCGGCGAAACGCGAGCAATCCCGTCACAGACAACGATGGGCGACCGCCGGTACCGGCCGCGGACGCGCACGAGCGTATCTTCATAGGCTTCCGGCGCCCGCTGTAACTGAACAATCTCGACTGACAGCGGCTGTCCCCGTGGTATGATGCGCGACGACACCGTCCGGTTAGAATAGATCCGATTTGTGGTAACCGGTTGGCTGCAGCCCACCAGAAAGAAAACGACCGCTGCAAGGAGAAAACGCCAACTCATCTAGGTTGCCCCTCTGCTCGTTTCGTCAATTTTAACAGATTTGGGAAAATAACTGGACTAATCCGTTAAACGAATCGTTGCTTGCCGCCTCTGCCGGTAAGCAGCCTCCAAGATCAAGGATCAAACAAATGCAGTACGAGGACAACGTCTACGGCTCGGTGGACATAGACGAGCCGCTACTAGTAGCACTCATACACACTCCGACCGTCCGACGCTTACATGGGGTTCTTCAACACGGCATCACCGGGCTGATCGGCATCACCACGCCCATCACGCGCTTCGATCATTCCGTTGGCGCCATGTTGCTGGTGCGGCGACTGGGTGGCAGTCTCCAGGAACAGGTCGCCGCCCTACTCCACGACGTAAGCCATACTGCCTTCAGTCACGTCATCGACTACGTGTTCGAGGGCCATGATAGCCAGAGCTACCACGACGAAATGAAGGAGCAATATCTTAGACAAACCGAACTGCCCACAGTGCTGGCAGAATATGGACTCAATTGGCGTGATTTTATTGACGAGGCGAAATATCCGCTTCTGGAGCAGCCTGCGCCGCACCTTTGCGCCGACCGGTTAGACTATTTCTTACGTGACAGCCTGGATCTGGAATTGGCAAACGCGACCGACGTCCAGAACGCCTTGGATCATCTGGTCGTACACGACGGTCGAATCATGGTCGACAATGCAGAGATTGCATCCTGGCTGGCGTATACTTATCTCGCCGCCGACAAGGCCAGCTGGGCCAACTTGCGCGAAGTCGGTCTCTACGAACTAACGGCGCGCGCCATCCGCCGCGCCTTGCAAATCGACCTCATAGAGCCGTCGGATTTCTGGCGCACTGACGAAGAATTGTGGCGCGTCTTGCAGCAATCTGACGACGCCGAGATTCAACGGGAACTGGCGCTCGTTAACACAGAGACGCTCTTCACCATCGAGGAGCATGACCCAACGTTTCTGGTCAGCACAAAAATACGCAGCATCGATCCAGAGATCGTGACTCCCGAAGGAATTGTCACCCCACTATCGGAAATTGACCGCCAATTTGCCGCCGAGCGGCGCAACTATCACCGGCAACGCGAGGGGCAATGGCCCGTACGAGTAATTGCAGCTTAGAGTGACTAGCGACGGGTTCTACCGCCGCTGTCGGGAAAGTCGCTGTCACGCGAACCGCGCCGGTCGTGTGAGCCGCGTTTCCCGCGTCCACCACCACCACCACCGCGCCGTCCCCCACGCTCCTCGCGCGGACGAGCTTCGTTAACTTTGATGGGGCGTCCGTCGACTTCCGCGCCGTCCAGGGCTTCGATAGCCTTATCTGCATCGGCGTTTCCCATCTCTACGAAGCAGAACCCACGAAACCTGCCCGTCTCTCGATCATTGATCATAATAACCGACTCTACCTCACCATAATCTGCAAACAGGTCGCGTACCTCATCTTCCGTCGCTTCATAGGGCAGGTTACCTACGTAAATTCGCTTTGCCAATTCGGACACTCTCCTCTTAAATCTTCGCGCAGACGGCGAGAAACGCCGGCCCACCACGGTAAACAACATTCTTATGCCGATTGTAACACATTTAGCGGGCACACTTAGATATAAATTTGCCGGGACGAGGGCATAATTCCTGCATCGCTCTTCAAGCAATTGGCAAAACAAGGGCCGACGGATGGGTAGAATCATGGTGGATGCTCTGCCGCGCGGGAATGAGTTCCGCCTGCGATTGCGGCAGCGTGCCCGTACCTGGATTAGGGGCAAAACGGGGATGAGCGCCGCTTGAAATCTGTAGACGGATAGCGTGTCCACGGCGGAAGCGGTGCGCCGTGGCCCACATATCCACCTCAACACACAGAACGCCGTCATCGTCTGGCGTCACTTTCCGAGGATATAAGCGAACAATCCCATCGCACAGGTTGATAGAGCGGCCGTCGGGAAATACATCACACAGCCGAGCGAAGAAGTCGGTGTGCGCCAACGACGAGGAAACGTAGAGTCGTGCCTTGACTGGCCCGATCACCTCCACCGTCTTCTCCAGCGGCGCAGTCGTGTACGTCACAACGTCGGGGCGAGCTTCGAGTTCCCTGTTATCACGCGCGCCGGCGCCGCTATAGAAGAGCGGGCCGCCTACGGCAGGGGTAGGATCGCGCGGATCATAGGCATAGCTCCGTGAAGCCGCGTCTTGCGTTGGGCGCTGCAGGGCCAAACTCTGGTCGTCCTGCAGGTAGAATGGGGTGGATTGCGACGGAGGAGGCCAACGGTCGAACTGCCGCCACTCCTCGGCACCCATGACATAGACTTTCACCGGCTTCCGTCTAAGTCTTTCCGGCTGTCGTTTGAGATGGGCGTCGTACCAGTTCAGGGCTTCCCGCAGCGTGGCCCCGCTAATCTCCGGATGCACGTGGTGCCAGGGGCCTATGGTCAGATACGGCGCGTTGCCGGCCGCGCGCAACGTGGCGTAGTCACGCATCATGTCGCCAAACATGAAGTCGTACCAGCCACCCAGTAAATGGATAGGCTGGCTTAGACGGTCCAGTTGCCCATTCAAATCGGTTTCCTGCATCCGAGGCGCAGCCGTCTCGTCGAGCAGCCGCCGGAAGTGCGGGACCTGACGGCCGATGGCGAGCTCGTCACATTCGTCGAGCGGCAAGTGGTCGAAAACAGGTCTCAGAAGCCGATCTTGATTGCGGGGCAAGAGACGCCAAAACGGCAACCATGGCGCGAAAGGACCTTGTCCTCCGGGCGCATAGCGCAACGCGTCGAGAATAACCATCCAGCGCAGGGGTAACTCCAGTAATTGGGCGTCGTCCACCTGACCGGTGAATGCGCCACGAGAAGAGGGCAAGCTGGGAAAGAACGTGTTCAGCGCGTCGGGCGCCGCCGTCGCCAGCGCCCATTGTGTATAAGCCAGATAACTCTGACCCCAGGCGCCGG
>CAYSMQ010000433.1:0-4274 GCA_964432035.1 uncultured Ardenticatenaceae bacterium | reverse complement strand
ATCAATAATGCTATTTTGCACCACCGAGTTGGTGACGCTGGCGCCCGCTTCTACGCTCACATAGGGACCGATGACCGACGCTTCCACGCGCGCCGTGGGGTGCAGGTAAACCGGCGGCAATACGGTGAAATCCTCGGCGTAGCTGCGCTCGATGGCCTCAGGCGTACTGTAGCCCACTGCCAACAGCCGCGCGTTTGCCGTGAGCATGTTTTGCGGCTGCCCCGTGTCGACCCAACGCTGCACGGGCATCGTCAGGATGCGCGCGTCGCGCTCCAGCATGACGCTATAGGCGTCCGCCATGAAGTATTCGCCCAGCGTCTGGTGACCTTTTTCTATCACCGTTTCCACTGCATCCGCCAGCTGCGCGCTATGCCTGAACCAGTTCAACCCGGTGACCAGCAGCTTGTGCTCCGTCGTTTGCGGCTTCTCGATAAACCGTTGCACGTAGCCTTTGGCGTCCAGGACCACAACGCCATGCCCGCGCGGATCGTCAATTTCCACCGTCATGAAGATGGCATCCGCATCGGATTGTGCCGCTCGCTGGCGCACGAGGTCAAATTCGGCGTCGATGATGGCGTCGCCAAAGGCCAGCACCATCTCATCGTCACCCTCAAGATAATCGCGACAGAGCCACACGGCGTGTGCCTGCCCCAGCGCTTCCTCCTGGTACACAAAGTGACTATCCATCTCCGGATACGTTTCGCGCACCCACGCCTTTATCTGCTCGGCCTTGTAGCCCACGACAAAAATGACCTGATCGCCGGTCACGTCGCTCATTCGCTCCAGGATATGACCCAACACCGTATTCCCTGCCAGCTTCAGAAGCGGCTTGGGCCTGCTCCAGGTGTGCGGCCGCATGCGCGTGCCATACCCACCTAACAAAATAACCGTCTTCATGCCGCCTCCGGTCTACGCTGGCTCCACTCTGTGGCCTGTTCGTAAGCATGGGCCACATTGAGAATCGTAGCCTCTTGCAACGTGTCGCCGATAATCTGCAAACCCACAGGCAAGCCCTGGCTGTCAAAACCGCAGGGCACTGAAATACCACAGCCTGCGCTAAGATTTAGCGGCACCGTCAGCGCGTCGGCCAGATACATGCTCAGGGGATCGGCGGTGCGCTCGCCCAGCCGGAAGGCCGTCGTGGGACTGGTGGGCGCGGCGATGACGTCGACTTTTTCAAACGCCCGCGAAAAATCCTCATTAATCAACGTGCGCGCCTTCTGCGCCTGCCCGTAATACGCTTCGTAGTAGCCGGCGCTAAGCGCGTACGTGCCCAACATGATGCGCCGCTTTGTCTCCGCTCCGAACAGCGCCCGCGTTTGCTTGACGGTGTCGATGACGTCGCTTCCCGCGATGCGAGGTCCGTAACGCACGCCATCATAGCGCGCCAGGTTTGCGCTCGCTTCGGCAGGCGCGATCAAATAGTAGGCGGGCAACGCGTAACGCGTGTGCGGCAAACTGATCTCCACAATCTGCGCGCCCAGCGCCTCTAGCTGCGTGATAGCCTGGCGCACGATCGTTTCAACTTCTTCGGCCAGACCATCCGCAAAATACTCCCTTGGAATACCCACGC
This sequence comes from uncultured Ardenticatenaceae bacterium, assembly GCA_964432035.1. Lineage (GTDB taxonomy): Bacteria > Chloroflexota > Anaerolineae > Promineifilales > Promineifilaceae > JAAYYY01. The sequence goes on along the minus strand of CAYSMQ010000433.1, from coordinate 2,701 downwards.
GCATGCCGCCAATGTCTCCCGTCAGCGCCGCTTCATAGTCCGGCGTCAGTTCATCCAGAGACGTGCTGTCCCGCGCATCGTGGCCCGCCAGGACCTGCAAGAGCGCGGCGCAATCGTGCACCGTGCGCCCAAACGGTCCCACCTGGTCCAGGGACGAGGCAAAAGCCACCACACCGCGACGCGAGACGCGCCCATACGTGGGGCGCAAGCCCACGACGCCACAGAATGACGCCGGCTGCCGCACGCTGCCGCCCGTGTCCGTGCCCAGCGCGCCGTATGCCAGGCGCGCCGCAACTGCCGCCGCGCTGCCGCCCGAACTACCGCCCGGAACACGCGACCGGTCCCAAGGATTGCGCGTGTTCACGTATCCGGAGTTCTCCGTGGAAGATCCCATGGCAAACTCGTCGGTGTTCGTCTTTCCCAAAATGACGGCGCCCGCATCGCGCAAACGCTCAACCACCGTGGCGTCATAGGGCGGAATGAACCCTTCCAAAATACGGCTCCCGGCGGTCGTTTCCACGCCCCGCGTGCAGATGATATCCTTGACGGCAATGGGCACACCCAGCAGCGGCCCATCCTCGCCACGAGCGCGGCGCTCATCCGCTTCCTGCGCCATCTCCAGCGCCAACCCATCGCTGACCGTCAGGTAGGCGCGCAAATCGTTGTCCAGGTCTACAATGCGCTGCAGGATGGCTTCGGTGGCGGCAACGCTGGTGACGCTCCCCTCCCTTAGTCGTTCTCGCAGCGCTACAAGCGTCAAGTCGGCTAGTTCCATGTGTGCTCGGTTGTCTCAGAAGATGTCAGGATCAGGCGTGGTGCGACGGAGGCGCCGGCCCGCTGCCACATCGCTACTCGTCGCCCAACACCGGTTGGATCAAAAACTGGTCCTGCGCCTGCGCCGGGGCATTAAGGAGAACCTCCTCTAAAGGCAATGACGGGCGCGCTTCATCCTCACGCCACACGTTCTCCTGCCCCACGGCGTGCGCCGTCGGCGGCACCCCCTCCAGGTCCAATTCATTGAGTTGCTCGACGTAGGCCAGCACGGACGAGAGCTGCTCGCGATAGGCTTCTACCTCCGTCTCCGAGAGGTGGAGCCGGGCCAGGTCGGCAACTTTTCTCACTTCTTCAGCCGTTAGCGCCATCAGGTCATCACTTCATCTGTCGCTTCTTCATCCACGCCGAACTGCTCCTGGTACTCCTCTTCCGTCCACAGGTTCTCGGGCGCTGTAAGGCGATCGATGTACAGAATACCGTCTAAATGGTCGATTTCGTGCTGGAAGATGCGCGCATCCCAATCGTACATTCGCAAGCGGATCTTCTTTCCGTGCCGGTCCTGTGCGCGCACCCGTACGGACGTGGCGCGCGTCACTTCGCCAACATACCCGGGAATAGAAAGGCATCCTTCGATGCCGTCAACGACTTCGCGTGATTCCCAGACAATCTCGGGATTGACGATCACATACTTATCACGGCTGTCTTCGATTTCATTGCCCTCTTCGTCGAGGTCGGGCAGCGTCTCGATGACGGCGACGCGCAAGGGGACGTCGATTTGCGGCGCTGCAAGACCCACGCCCCCGGCTTCGTGCAAGGTTTCGAATAGATCGTCAACCAACGTCTGAAAATCGTCGTCAAACTGCGTAACCGGCCTCGCCTTCTGGCGCAAGGTCGGATTGTTGGGTTGAATTATTTCACGTACAGTCATCTTTGCCTGTCTGATTCTAAACTTCTATCTCAATAAAAAATCTACACTTCAAACTCAGGCGGTGGTTCCGTTTCTGCAGGCGGCGTGCGTCGCGGGATACGCCCCTGCTCCAGTGCCTGCTTGTAGACGTCCAGCATGACGGCGTACTCCTTACGCCGTTGCGCGCCTTCCCGAACGCGTTGCTGCTGGCGGAACTGCTCGCGGTGATCAAAGATGTCGCGCTGCACCTGATTGGGGTTGGCGACGTTCTCAAAGATCAAATCCGCCGAAACGCCAGCCGTCTCAATGTAGACGTTACCGTAATTAAACAGTGTCGGCAACAATCCAGGACGGTCGGCGTTAATATTTTGCACGTTACTCAACTCGGCCTGTTTACGACTTTCGCCGGTTCCGAAAGGCTGTCTGTCGATGTCGATAACGTAGCGATTCGTTACCTGGTATGTTTCGTTGCGCCAGTCTTCGATCTGCCACACGAACCATCCCAGATTCACAAGGCCTGCAAGAAACCACACGGCCCACAAGGGCAACGACGCAATGCCAAAATAAAGATACGCGGTAAAGATTAAAAAAATAATGGAGGCCATGAGAACGGGCCAGCGCACCGCCGCAAGCAGCACAAAAACGTGCTTGCGGTAGGTAACCACGTTGCCGTCGACCACACGACCGCCGAAACGATAGCGCATACGGCTGATCAGGCCTTGCTCGCGCTGCGGCTCCGTTGCTGCGTCATCCGGCTCCTCCACCTCCACAAAGGGAGAACCGGCTTCAAAATGGGATTCCAGTGATTCGCGCATCAGCGCCTGCTCGCGCCCCGCATCCAGCTCGCGCACGCGCCGCTGCAGGCGCGTCAGCGTTTCGCGCACTGCTGCCGGGTCGTCAATATAATCGAAGTAGATTACTGCCGACTGTGACGCGGTTGTGATGCGCGCCGTGCCGATGTCCAATATGTAGGCTAGAAAATTCGGTATCTCCACCTCGACACTCTGCACCTGCTCCACC
>CAYSMQ010000432.1:0-4285 GCA_964432035.1 uncultured Ardenticatenaceae bacterium | reverse complement strand
GGTTCCAGGTGTCCGCCACATAGACATACTCGTCGTCGATGGCAACTCCCCAGGGTTCGTTGAACTGCCCGGCGCCTGTGCCAGATGTCCCCCAACTGCGCAAGAGCGCGCCGTCCTGATCGAACACGACGACGCGATGATTTCCAGAGTCCAGGACGTAAAGATTACCGTCGGGTCCAATTGCCACATTTCGTGGCGCGAGAAGCTCGCCAGGATTAAGCCCATCGGCGCCGATAACCAGATCGGGCGTCAACTGCAGCGCACCTTCGGCATAAGGGTCGACGGGCGGCTCAATGCGCGCTGCGCCAACGCCATAATCCCACAGATTGGCCAGGACGTCACGACGAATATAGACACGGAGCTCGGCGCGCAGCCGCCATTTATCGTCGGTGTAGACGTTGCCCAACGTCTCACTGTACTTTTCGTAGTCGCGATAGAAGAAAATGTCCCAGAGCGCCTGGCGGACGTCGGTTGATAGAATGCCGCGACCGGTGGACGTTGTACCTTGAGCATTCTGCGCATCCGAGAGTCCGAACAGGCTGTTCCAGCCGATCTGGCGATACTCCTCCATGGGCCACCACAAGAAGATGTAATCACGTTTTTCATAGTCGCGGTCGCTCAGGAAGTTCTCGAAATTGCTTAAATCGCGGTGACCGGCAATGACGATAGGGTAGTCGGCAATGTTGGCGCTTGGATTTTGCCCTGCGTAGAGGCGATTCGGATAGTTGCGCAAGTACCATTGCATGGGCCACGTACCGTCATCCCCCCAGGCGACGCGAATGCTCTTATCGCCGTGCATGCGTTGGGACAGCGTTTCTACCTGTTCCATGACGACGTCTTTCACGGCCGGTCCGGCGTGCGCGTAGACCATAAACTCCGTGACGTAATCGGCGTTGGGCCAGTTTGCCATGTACGTGAAACGCATGGTCAGCAAGCTAAGCACGGCAAAAGCCCCAAGCAGCCAGGCGCGACGCTTTAGGGGCGGGGCCAGGCGCCGGCCTGTTTCGCGCAAGACGTAGAAGACACCAACCGCGACGGCGGCAGCGCCCAGAAAGCGCCCTACCAGTAGCAGGTTCTGGCGACCTTGATCGCCAAGTGTTATTTCGCCGATCAGGATCGGCTTGAGCGCCAGGAAGAGGGCAACGATAAATACGACGGTCAGCAGAATGGTGGCTAAGGACCAGCGAGACGTAAATTCGCCGATGTTAAAGCCGAGAAACTTCTCGTTGAGATACCAGCCGCCCAAGAGGGCCATGGGAATGACGAAGTGCGTGGAGAGCCAGGGCATCTTCTCGCCGGCATAGCTGTAGGCAACCCAGGTAAGCAACAACCACCAGATGACCATAGGCACGAAGCCGGTGAAATCGTCAAGTTCCACCAGTCCTCGCCAGCTGCGACCGAGTTCGTAGCCGGCTCGGATCCGTTGTTGCTGTACGATAAACCAGTACAGGATGCCGGCGATGAGAATCACAGCAGCAACAATTAGCGCGATCAGATTGTTTGGTTCAGCGCCGACGAGCACGGCAGGACGATTGAGGAGCCAGTTGCTGAAGCTATAGGCCAGGACCGTAAGGAGCAGAAGTGGTATCCAATAGCCAAATATTCGATTCAGCCGTTTTTTCTGGGCCCAGAGGCGCATGGCCAAATAGGAGAAAATGAGGGGTAGGAACTCGTAGAAGGGGACGATAAAGAGATAGTAGAACCACGGTTGACTGCCTCGCTGCACCTCTTGCTGCTCCAGCCAGTAGCCCAGGGCGCCGACCATGCCCGTGCCCCAGCCGCCGGGATTGGTGAAGACCGACGTGTGCAGGATGAGGAATATGCTATGGAAGATTGCGGCGGCGATGAGCCAGCGGCGTCGCCGCCACCAGACGCCAACGAGTACGGAGGCCACGAGTGTTAGGACCACGAAGAGTGCAGTACGTACGATTGGCGAGCCCAGAAATGCCGTGATGCACGTGCCGTTCGTGGCGCGGGCCAGGAATAGTTGAAGACTGTTCATATCAGCCTGACCCGCCAGCTCACAGAGTTGCATCGTGTAGTCAATGGGATTGTAGCCGGCAAGGACCACGAGGAAAGGCGAAACGGCAGGCAGCAAGAGCGTGCTGAACAGGACGATCAGATCGAACTCGGGGAACTCGTCAATGTGCGGGCGCAGCTCGCGCGCTGTTAAGAAGACGGCGGCGCCAAGGGCCACGAAGCCCAAGACTTGTAGCCAGTGTAGAGCGCGCTGCGTACTTGTTTCGTCTATTGCACCGCTCTCCGGCGTGGCCTGATCCGGATCGGCGGCGAACCCCTGTTCTTCTTCTGGCGTCACCGTCGTCGTGGGATCGGCGGCCGTGTCGGCGGTCAGGCGCAGTCCACCAAAGCCGGCGCCGATCAGCAGAATGGCAACCACGAGAATGAGGAGTGGCCGGCGCAGACGCGGTAGCGTCGCATGCAGCCATTGAGTCTGCCACAGGCGCGCCGCAAGACGAAGCGCCAGGAAGCTTCCGAAGATAGCGGTATAGATAAAGGAGACTTCCTTGGTGGAGAACATGAGCGCTGTGCCGGCGGCAAACCACCAGATATACCTTTCCTTGCGCTCGCGCAGATAGGACCAGATGGCGACGAAAATGATCAGCGCCCAGACGATAACATAGATGTCGTGCCGAATGTAGCGTGAATAGTAGGTGATAAAGGGCGAAACGAGGAAGAAGAAACTCGTAAACAGCGCGCCAATCTTTCCTAACCACGGACGCAAGAGATAGGGGAAAATGCCGACGAGGGCCACGCCGAAAAGGGCGACGGGCAAACGAGCGGAGAAGTCTGTTGCGCCAAATAACCAGTAAAAGAGCGGCGTAATGTGAAACAGGAAAGGGCCGTGCATCAAGGGCGTATGGTTATAACCCTCTCCACGGAAATATTGGAGAGCGAATTGGGTGTGGAGGCTCTCGTCGTGACTCATGACACGATCACCCAGCCCCCACAGGCGCGTAATTAGCGCCAGCGCCATGAAAAGCAGGTAGAGCGCTTTCTCCCAGTCAACGACCATCGCCGCTGCCAACGGCCGGGCAAGAAAATCGTTTCTTGTTTCGGTGTGCACCTCGGTCAAATCAGTCATATTAGGCTAATGCTCTCAATTGTGTGCGGAGTTGTACAGAGCCGCCAGCGGCGTTCTATAGGCCAGGGATTGTGCTGCGGACGAGCTGGTTAGGCGATTCGGCGCCTCACTTTGCGCGTGTGATTCCACGGTCGTCGTCGGCGTCGACGTTGCCGTTGCTGCCAGATGCGTGGCCGTTGGCGCCGGTACTGCGCCATTTGTACCGGGCATGTAGAATTGCAGGCTGAGGACAAAAAGCGCCACGACGACGCTGGCGGCAAGCGCGGGTCGCAGTACGGTCCCAAAGCGCCGTCGCCGCGACGCCTCAGGGACCGGCGGCATCAGTTGGTTCAGCTGAGTTGTCGAAGGGCTCGATGCAAGATGTAACGTTTGTCGCACATTGCGCAGCAGGTTGCGTTCTTCTCGTAGCGCCCGACGACAACGATCACAGCTCGCAAGGTGCCTTTCTACTCGTTGCCGTTCGCTCGGCGAAAGCAAATCAAGCACATAATCTGATAAGTTTTTAGACGGGTGTTCTTGTACCAACATAGCTGCTCTAGTCTCCCGCTTGCTCCTGATTCAATAAGTGTTCTTTCAGAGCTTTATGGGCCAGGCGCATGCGTGACTGGGCCGTCTTAGCCGGAATTCCGAGAATCTCCCCAATCTCCGGATAGCTGAGCCCTTCATAGTAACGTAGCACGGCCGTTTCACGTAACTTGGATGAAAGCTCGTTTAACGCCTGCCAGATCTCTTGCTGGCGCGCATTTAATGCCAGCATTTCGTCGGGTAAGACCGATTCGCGGTCTTCGGTATCACGCTCTCGCAGATGAGCCAGCGAAAACGTCGGGAGCCACTTGCGGCGGCGTTTGTTGCGGCAGCGACTGACCGCGATCTGATAAAGCCAGGTCTTGAAGCTTGCTTTACGCGCATCGTAGCGGTGGATGCGCCGGAATGCGTACTCGAACGTATCCTGCAGAACCTCTTCCGCATCTTCTTTGTGTTGTAGAAAACTGTAAGTAAGCCGGTAGATGTATGCGGCGTACTGATGGTAGAGTGCGGAAAAGGCGGCCTCGTCGCCGCGACGGCAGCGCTCAATCAAGGCACTGTTGCCATCGCGAGCCTCTTCTCGGGTTGTCCAGATGTCCAGGCCGCGTTCTGAAACGGTCATCGAATCAGTACTCCGCCATACGCTCTCGCTGCTGG
>CAYSMQ010000431.1:0-4300 GCA_964432035.1 uncultured Ardenticatenaceae bacterium | reverse complement strand
AGCAGTTTGCGGACCCGGCTCAGGGTTATGGACTATCACTGCACAGCACGATGATGGCCGTCATTGGCGGTACACTTGAGCTGGAAAGCGCGCCGGGGCATTTTACGCGGGTGCGACTGGTGTTACCGGGAAAAGAGTTGGCACAGATCGCCGCAAACGACTAAAACAACGGCATGAAACGACGTCGCAGACAGAATAACCGCATTCAGTACCAGATCATCTACTGGCGTGACATTCCCGTGCAGCTACGCGTGCGGCAAGGGCGAAACCGGCTCTCACACCAGCTCCCCGAAATCTTCCAGAAGACCGTGTACCGCGCCGCCTACCGCGCCAAGGCCATCACCGGCGACGCCTATGAGGCGTCGTGGCGTGCGGAAGGGTGGTTTTCATTCGAAGGCAGCGACGGCAACGGCGAATTAGAAGAGGCCGCAAGCACAATCGCCGTCGATGTGGCCAGCCAATACGACGAGGCGCGGCTGGACGCGCTGGCTCTTAACAAGGGTTACGAGCCCTCTGCCGGGTCTGACGGCTGAGATTCCATGAGAGCTACTAACTGCGTCTCCAACCGGTTGTAACCGGTAACGCGCACCTCAAGCGGTAGTTCCAGATAGGCGGCTACGCGCTCGGCCTTTTCCAGAAGGGCCGCCTCTTCTGCTTGCACCAGATAGACCACCCGCTTGTAATTGCGGAAATAATCCTCTTTGAGCTGTGGAAAACGATCGAGGCCCATGCTCTTCTTGATCATGCCTTCAAACGTGCGAATCATGAAATCGGTGAGAAAATAGGTGCCCGGCTCCTCATCCATCAGGCGCTGGAATTGCTCGCCGCCATACCACTCGTAACAGTGGGCGCCGGCAAGCCGTTCGATGCCGTGTTTCTGCAAAACAGCATCCAGCGCGCCGTACGAACCACAGTCGCCATAGACGACGATCAGGCGCTCGTAGCGATCGCGCAGCTCCAGGATGTGGCGTTCCACGTCCGGTGCGATTCGCTCGGGAAACACATGGTCGACGGCGGGCACGCTCGCGACGTCGGCGTCCCACCCATACTTCTGGATAATGTCCAGCACCTCACGCGCCAGCGCGCCGCAGATAATGAAACCGGTACTCATCGTGTGTGAAGCATAGCGGGGTGGGGAAGGCGCTGCAAACTTTTTCTTGAAAAAGGGGAGGGAAGACCAACCAGAATCTGTGAGGTATGACCGGGTGTGGGGATCCTGATAAACTAGATGTCAGGGAGATTCAGAAAGTGGATTAACAAGAGACGGGAGACGGTATGGCTGGCGACAAACAGGTTGAGGACGCTTACACACTGGCAAAAGAACGGTATGCTGCGCTGGGCGTGGATACGGACGCTGTCCTGGAGCGATTGGCGCAGATAGCCATTAGCCTACACTGCTGGCAGGGTGACGACGTCGGCGGATTTGAAGATCCGGATCGCGGATTAAGCGGCGGCATCATGGCCACCGGCAATTATCCGGGCAAAGCGCGCACGCCGGACGAGCTGCGCCAGGATCTGGACGAGGCCTACAGTCTGATTCCCGGCACGCACCGGCTGAACCTGCACGCCATCTATCAGGACAGCGGCGAAGCCGTGCCACGCAATGAGATTGAGCCACGTCATTTTTCCGGCTGGGTTGACTGGGCGCGGGAGAAGGGGCACGGCATCGACTTTAATCCCACGCTCTTTTCACACCCGCTGGCAGATGATGGCTTTACCCTGTCACATCCCGATGCTGCCGTACGGCAGTTCTGGATTGAACACTGTATCGCCTCGCGACAGGTGGGCGCCCATTTTGGTCGCGAGTTGGACACGCCGTGCGTGACGAACCTGTGGATTCCTGACGGCTACAAAGATACACCGGTGGATCGCAATTCGCCCCGGCGGCGACTGAAGGAGTCGTTGGACGAGATTTACGAGGAACCAATCCATCCCCACTACAACGTGGACGCCGTAGAAAGCAAGCTGTTCGGTTTGGGATCTGAAAGCTACGTGGTCGGCTCGCATGAGTTTTACATGGGCTATGCCATCAGCAGCGGTCTCGTTCTCTGCCTGGATAGCGGCCATTTTCACCCCACGGAAGTGATCTCGGATAAGATTTCAGCCCTCATGCCCTTCGTTGACGAGCTCCTCCTGCACGTCAGCCGTGGCGTGCGGTGGGACAGCGATCACGTCGTGACCCTTGACGACGAGCTGCTCGCCATCATGCAGGAGATCGTGCGCGGTGATTACCTGGATCGCGTCTATATTGGGCTGGACTACTTCGACGCCAGCATCAACCGCGTGGCGGCCTGGGTCATCGGCACGCGCAACGCCCTGCGCGCCATGTTGCTGGCCCTGCTGGAGCCTGTAGAAGAGTTGCAGCAGCTGGAGCAAGAGGGCGATTACACCGCGCGGCTGGCACTGCTGGAGGCCCTCAAGGGCATGCCCTTTGGCGCTGTATGGGACTATCACTGTTTGCAGCAGAACGTTCCGGTAGGCTTCGCCTTTTTGGATGAGGTGCGCAGGTACGAGCAGGAGACGCTGGCGCTTAGGGAGCGCGTGTAGGGGCCTAAACTGTGTGACGACATCTTTGCCACACCTCGGTTATAAGAATAATGTGCAGGACAAAGCTTTTTCGCTTGATAACTTGCGTGAGTGTGATATCATTTTGATATCGGTTTGATATCATACGAAGGAGCAATGCACCATGCCGGGTCTACTAATCAGAAACTTACCCAAAGAACTACACCGGCGGTTAAAGAAACGCGCTGCCCAGAACCGCCGCAGCATGAACCAGGAAGCTATCGTGCTTCTTGAGAACGCCTTGGGCTCTGAGGCGCGAGATACGGGGGAGCCGCCAGCACCCTTCCAGGGAAGTTTCTCTATAGATGACAGTTGGCTTAACGAAGCAAAACAGAGCGGTCGCGCGTGATCGTAGTCGACACAAATGTGATTACGTATCTGATTATCAAAGGAGAAAAAACAGCTCTAGCGCAACAGGCTTACCGTCAGGATAGCACCTGGTTAGTTCCTAGACTTTGGAGACATGAGTTTCTGAATGTACTGGCTACGTTTGTACGTCATAACGGGGCAAGCCTGGATGAGGCTATCCAGCTATGGCAAAGAGCAACGTTATTCTTCGAATCACGTGAACAAGAGCCGGATATGGAAAGCGCGCTGGAGTTGGCTCACGTACATAAAATAAGTGCTTATGATGCTCAATTTGCAGCCCTCGCGATTGAGTTAGGTCTGCCTCTAGTCACGGAAGATCGGCAGCTGTTAAATGCCTTCCCGCAGACGGCGCAATCGCTAGCAGAGTTTTGTGCCGCCGACTGAAGGTTAACATAAGCCGGGAGTCAATCTAGACAATTCCGCGGCGCTTCTAGACTTGATGGACGGGGACTCCTAATCAGACGCCCGCCAACTCCCCCACCAACACAACATGCAGCTCCCGCGGCCCATGCATGCCCATGACCAGCTCCATGGCGATGTCCGCTGTGCGGCTGGGGCCGGTGATGATGACCAGGTTACTGGCGCGGCGCATGTTCGCGAAGTCGCGCTCGCGTTCCATGGCGAACCAGCTTTCCAGATCGGGCACGATTTGCTCCTGGCGCAGCACGGCAATGTGCACCGGCGGCAGTAACGACGTGTTACGATAGGTTCCCGGCCCGCTACTCAGGACCAGACTACCCGTCGCTGCCAGCGCCGCCAGCGCGCCGGTCAGGCCCATTTCCGGTGTGTCGTCGTGTGGCTTTGCCAGTTCAATCCCGGCATCATCCAGCGCGTCCGCCAGGCCGGGCAGGGCGATTTCACCCGGATCCCACGAGGCGATACGTTGTTGCCCCTCTAACAACGCCATCAGCGTTTGCAAGGCCTGCTTGTCACTCCCCACACGGTGCACCTCGGCCGCCTGGTTCTCCGCTTCGAGCACAAATTGAGAGACGACTTCTTCTGTATCGCCCTCGACTGCTGCAGCCGGTATCACGGGCCGGTATTGGGCCGGCGCCTGCACCTCGGAGAAAGGCCGGCGCGCGGCGCGCAGCGCGTCCAGGATTTTGCGACGGCTGTCGCTCACGATTCGTCGCCCTCCTGCTCCTGCCGCTCGGCCCACAAGCGCCGGAACGATTTGGGCGCGATGGACGGGAATTCGCGGTACTCCGTCCAGCCGGACAGCGGACCGGGCAGCGGCGGACGCTCTCGCAGGCGCGAGGCCGCAGCCGCGCTGCGGCCGGCGACGGAGAATAGCCGCGGCGAGCGGAAGGCCATGCTCCACGCGCGCATGCCCGCATCCCATACAAATCCGCTCTGTCCTGCTTTC
>CAYSMQ010000430.1:0-4304 GCA_964432035.1 uncultured Ardenticatenaceae bacterium | reverse complement strand
TAGAGACATTGCGCAGCGCCCGTAACCCCAGGCGGTCGAGCAAGGCCCACGTTATCGGAGCGGAGAGAACGTCCAGCCCCCAATCCAGCAAGTCGATAAACACCACAAGGAGAAAGGGGACGTAGAGCAGTGTCTCGCCGAAGCCGGCATCTGGCGGCACGTTCAGGCGGCGCAGCCTGCGAATGACGAGCACAAAGAGGACGGCCGCCAGGGCGAGACTGACGCCCATGCTGGCGGCCACAATCAGGCCCACGGTTCGTAAATCTTCAATCGTCATGGAAAGTAGGTTCCTTATCGAGAACGGGTCAGCGAATCAGTAGACGAGCACCTGCCAGATAAAGAGAAGTAGAATTAAGAGACCGCCCCCTAACTGTATGGCGGCGGCGACGCCCCAGCTGGCGACAGCATTCAGACTGGCGCGCAACGCCCGGTCCCAGTCGCGCAACTTCTGGTATTCGCCCAGAAGCACGCCGAGGGCGTAACCGACAATGGTGCCCAAGAGGGGAAAGGCAAAAGTGCCAATGATACCGCCGACAACGCCAAACAGGATGGCCCGCCGCGAAGAGCCATGTACTTTAGCGCCAAGCAAAGGCAGCCAGAATTCGGCAAGGCCTGTAACCAGCGCAATGAGGGTCACGACGGAGAAGGTCACCCAGTCGACGGCGGCGAAACCGCTGATGCGTTCGACGATGGCATAGACGACGACGGTCAGCCAGATGAGAAGGGTGCCGGGGACAATGGGAATGAGGACGCCGGCGATCCCCACCAAGATGAAGAAAACGGCCAGGCCGAAGCTCAGTGATTGCAAGAGGACGGGCAAGAGGTTATCTCCACCGTGCGACTATCGTTTAGCGTCGGGCGCGCCGCGCGCTAGACATCTCTCGCCTGCGCAACGCGTCAATTGCCTTTACGCGAGAGGATAACGAACGGTTGCACGAACGGTTGCAGTCATAGCATCCGGCTGGCGTGCCAGAAGCGTGCAAACAGATCCCGCAGATAGCTGTGGAGACCGGCCAGACGGCCGTATCCCACATGGCGTAACTCCTCGTCGCTCATTTCGGTGAGGGCGCTCCAGGTAAGCGGGCTACCAACGAAGGGATGGAACCAGTCGGCGAAGCGGGGCAACCAGGTGGTAATCAGGTGCAGGCAGCGGGCGGCGGGGATGGCCTGGCGTACGGCGCGCGCGTCAAAACCGGAAAGGCCGACGTGCATACGCAGCAGGTAGCTGTCGACCATGGTCTCCTCAGAAATGGGCCAGCAGCCGGCCGCCGTGCATTCATTGGACGCCTCTGACGGTGGACGTAGCTTTTCCACGGCTTCCAGAAAAGCTACCAGGTCGCAGACGGCGGGCCCGACGGAGACGTTGCTCCAATCTAAAAGGCGCCTGTCGCCAAAGAGGGTCAGATGCCAGTGACCCGGTGATGGGTCGCCGTGCAACAGCGTCTCGGGCAACTCTCGTAGAGGCTGTAGGATGGGCACCGGATCGTCCAGGAGATCGGCCAGTGCGTCGAGGTGGCGCGACTCGATGATGCCGGGCCAGCCACCAAGACGGCGCAACACCTCAAGCCCTACGGAGGCGCGGATGAAGGTGGGGGCCAACCGGTTGGCGCTGCTCAGCGCGTGATTAGAAAGGGCGCTGCCGTGACCGGGTAGCCGGTCCCACGCCCGCCAGACAGTAAGGTGGCCGTCGTCAGGAAAGTGAGCGCGCCGATCCAGCGGGCGGTTCAGCCAATCGTGCTGGTCGAGTCGTTCGTCATCCTGCCAGAACGCGCCGTGGAAGGAGGCAAGCATGGCGATGACCTTCTCGGCATCGTCGGCCGTCCAACGGGTCTCCGGCCGGTGGTTGGGCACGTCGGCGAGCACGATCCAGCTCCAGTCGTGGGAAATATGGCGGAGCCAACAGCGGGGCACCAGACGAGGAATGGCAGGGGCGATGTCCCGATAGAAACAAGCCTCGGCCGCGTTTGTCTTCTTGCCGATGAAGGGAATGGGGTCGGAATGTTCTTCAAGAGCCAACAGATAGCGGGTGACGTCGCGGCCGTTCAGTGGCGTGACGTCCACACCAGAAACGGCCACATCTTCCAGCGCCGGATCCTCTCGCAGCATCGCTGTCCAGGCATCGGCATCTCTCTGACGCAGCTCGTTTACGCGTACTCTCGACGTGCTCATAGTGTAAACATTGTAAACGGGAAGCAACAAAACGCAAAGCGATTTTTACGTAATACACAACACGCTCTATAATTCCCTCCTATGTCTTTTGAATTCGAATTGCTGGCAACTGATCCCGATACGGGGGCTCGCGCCGGCCGTTTTCATACGCCTCACGGGGTCATTCCCACGCCCGTCTTTGCTCCGGTAGGCACGAAGGCAACGGTCAAAGCGCTGAGGCCGCACGATCTGAAAGAGCTAGGAGCCACGCTGGTTTTAAGCAATACCTACCACCTCTATCTGCGGCCGGGCGATGAACGTATTCACCGGCTGGGAGGGTTGCATCGTTTCATGGCGTGGGACGGCCCCATTCTGACCGACAGCGGCGGTTTTCAGGTCTACAGTCTGAGCGAGTCACGCGAGATTGACGAAGAGGGCGTGACGTTCCAGTCACACATTGACGGCTCTTACCATCGCTTCACGCCTGAAAAGAGCGTGGCCATCCAGGAAAACCTAGGCGCCGACGTCATTATGGCGTTCGACGAATGCCCCCCGCCTACCGACTATGATTACGTTAAAGCGTCGCTGGCCCGCACACACGCCTGGGCGGTGCGCTGCGTGGAGGCAAAAAGCCGCGGCGACCAGGCCTTGTTCGGCATCGTACAGGGAGGCGTGTTCCGGGATCTACGCGAAGAGAGCGCGACATTTTTGCTCGAACTAGATTTACCGGGTTACGCTATCGGCGGACTGGCAGTGGGGGAGAGTAAGGTGCAGATGCACGCCGTTCTCGAATGGCTACACCCGATCCTGCCCCAGGACAAGCCGCGTTATCTGATGGGCGTGGGCACGCCGGAAGACCTGGTCAATTGTGTGCTACGCGGCATCGACATCTTCGACTGCGTGCTGCCCACGCGGCTGGCGCGGCACGGATCGGCGTGGGTGAAGGGGGAGCGCCTGAACCTGCGCAACGCTCGCTTCAAGGAGGATCCTGGCCCTCTGGAAGAGGCGTGCACCTGCTATACCTGCACCCATTTCAGCCGCGCGTACCTGAATCACCTGGTACGAGCGAACGAGATCCTGGCGCACGTGTTGCTGAGTACGCACAACGTGCACTTTCTCATCAACGAAATGGAGGAAATTCGGCAGGCGATCCTGGACGGTCGCTTTGGCGCCTACGCAGACGCTTTCTTGAACCACTATGAATCATGAGGGACAGTTCTCCCCTGCGCGTCCAGCTTAGTCTCCCCCCATACAGTGAATTGAAGGAAGGAACGATCTGATGACTCTCCTCGAAGCCATCTTCCTGGGCATCGTCCAGGGGGCCACCGAATTCTTGCCGATTTCCAGTTCTGGACACACGTTGCTGGTGCCGAGCCTGCTGCGTATGCCGGAACCCGGGCTGAGCCTGATTGCCATCGCTCATCAGGGGACGTTGCTGGCCGTGCTTATCTACTTCTGGCGAGACCTGTGGGCCATCGCCACAGGTGTCTTGAAGGGGTTACAAACCGGCCGGCCGCTGGCCAGCGACGAATCGCGCCTGGGTTGGTACATCGTCGCCGGCTCCATCCCGGCGGCCGTAGCCGGTCTGACGCTCGAAGATTTTTTCGAATCTGTGTTCGGCGAGCCGGTTTTCGCTGCCGCCTTCCTGCTGGCAACGGCCGGGCTCCTGGTGGTCGGCGAGCGCCTGCATAGCGGACACAAAGAGTTGGTGGAGATGAACGCGGTCGACGCTATCATCGTCGGCCTGTTCCAGATGCTGGCGCTTCTGCCGGGCATCTCCCGCAGCGGCAGCACGATCACGGGTGGATTGTGGCGCGGGCTGGACCGGGCCACGTCGGCCCGCTTCAGCTTTCTCCTGGGGATACCGGCTATCCTGGGAGCCGGGATGCTGGCGCTCCTGGACATCTTTGAAGCGGGTAACGTGGCGGCCCAGGCACCCGTTTACACGGCGACGTTTCTGGCAGCGGCTATCTCCGGTTATGCCTGTATCCACTTCTTGCTCACGTGGTTGCGCCAGCACAGCCTCTACGCTTTTGCTGCCTATTGCACAGCCTTTGGCCTTTTCTATCTGCTGCTGGCCTTCTTAGGCGTCGTATGAGAAGGTTCTGTTGAAAAATTGGTATGTGTTAGGATGATAAGAGGAGAGGCAAAACAAG
>CAYSMQ010000429.1:0-4312 GCA_964432035.1 uncultured Ardenticatenaceae bacterium | reverse complement strand
TCGAAATTGTCGAAACGTTTGTCGCCGTGCAGGCTGAGGGTGGAAAGATCAGATTGGTCCTGCTCTACACCGGCGCGACGGAAGTCGGGCGCGGAGATGTGCACAACCTGGACGAGGCTGGGATCGACCATGCGCGAGCGAATGCGCAATTCCACCGATTCTAGCTCGACGTTGGTGGTGATGACGGTGGGCAGGCGCGCGTTGTAACGGTAGTTGAAGATCTGGTAGAGTTTTTCCTGAGCCCACTCTGTGTTGCTATGGCTACCCAGATCGTCGAGGATGAGCAGGGAAGCATTTCGCACCTGGTCGAAGCGGTCGTCGTAACTGGACGTGGCGCCGGGTCCATACGAAGCGCGCAGATGATCGAGGAGGTCGGGCGTGTTGACGAAGAGGACCGGCTTGCCCATTTCCAGCTGGTAATTGGCGATGGCGGCGGCAAGGTGGGTCTTGCCGCAACCATATCCGCCTTTGAGCAGAAGCCAGCCATCTGGTTCTCGCGCGTACTCGCGGGCCATCTCAAAGGCCATCTTGAGGTTGCGCTGTTTAGCGGGGTTCAGCCCATGGCCTTCAGGATGGAAGGCTTCGAACGTGCAGGCTTGCAGCGCGCCGAGCTGGCTGATGCGGCGCAAGCGATCGTGGCGCGCGGCTTCCATCTCGGCCGCGCGACAGGTGCAGGGAACAGCGCGCCCGAAGGCGGGATCGTTGGGGTCCACATCGGGCACGACAAAGCCCAGACCCCCGCACTTAGGGCAATCGGGATCCCCGCCCCCCGGTTGCTCGGGCGGCTTGGGCGGCTCACCGTTTGACGATGTCACGGTATTGTTCTGGAATTTGTCCTCGTAAATCCTTTTGAGTATCTCGGCGGTCGATTCCATCCTGCTTTCCTTCCTGTCGCCAACGCTCAAGGATGGCCAGCACGTAGCGCCATTTGCGCACGTTGTTCTCCACCGCAAGTTCTATCGCTTCCTGGAGCCAACTGGCCGGATAGGTCTGCTCGGCATCGCGCAACTCGTCGGCAATGAGGGGCGTCAGCGCGCCGATGTTCTGTTCATAGAGTACGAAGATGTTGGGACGCTCTACCAGCAGGGACACAGGTTCATCGCTGCCGGGTCCGGGTCGCCACTCGCCGCGGGTGATGCCTTCGACGGCGGCGCGCCCTTTCTCGGTATTCACAAAGTAGAGATCCATCTGCCCGTCGGCGCTCTCCACGTTAACGTGAAGAAAGGTGCCGCGGGCGACGGCGCGCTCGATGCCGTCCATGAGTGCTTCGGCGCCCAACGTGGGCGTGGGCCCCATGCCTTTCATAAATTCGCGGTCGTTGAGAAAATCGGCGAGCCGTAGATAACGAACCCGTCCCTCTTTCTGGTTAAGTGCCCAGAAAGCGTAGAGGGTAACTTTCATTTCATCCAGGTTGTCTATGATGGGTAGAAGATCACTGAAAAACAGGTTGGGTATCTGGGTCAGGCGTAGCTTGCCTTCGGGGAACCCTGAGAATCCTTTCATTACTTAAAGCCTCACTTCCTGGCGCTGCAAGTTACGGAAGGTGGCTAACTTGCCGTGCCAATACAGGTCAACGACGCCCGTCGGGCCGTTGCGGTGCTTGGCAATATTGATTTCGGCAATATTGGGCCGGTCGGTCGTATCAGGATTATAGTACTCGTCGCGATAAATGAACATGACGATATCGGCGTCTTGCTCGATACTGCCGCTGTCTCTGAGATCGGAGAGTTGCGGGCGCTTGTCCTGGCGGTTTTCGACGGCGCGGCTGAGCTGAGAGGCAGTGACGACGGGCACGTCTAGCTCGCGAGCCAGGCCTTTCAAGGAGCGTGAAATCTCGCTTATCTCCTGGACCCGATTGCTGGTGGTGCGCTCGGCTTGCATGAGCTGCATGTAGTCGATAATGATCAGGTCCAGGCCATGCTCCGCATAGAGGCGGCGACACTTCGTTCGTAGCTGTAGTGGTGTGATAGACGGCGTATCGTCTACGAATATCTTTGTTTCGGAGAGGCGCCCCACGGCTTCGAGGAAGATGGGCCACTCCTGCTCGTGCAGCTGACCACGGCGCAAGCGCTGGGAATCAATGCGCGTTTCGGCGGCGATCATGCGTTGAACGAGTTGCTCTCCGGACATTTCCAAGTTGAACATGGCGATGCGCTTGTTGTGGCGCATGCCGGCATGCAGCGCCATGCCCAGTTGAAAGCTCGTCTTGCCCATACCCGGACGTGCAGCGACGATGAGCAGGTCTGATTTGTTGAGCCCACCCAAAAGCCTATCAATGTCCATGTAGCCCGTGGGCACGCCAATCATTTCGTCGCCACGCGCGTGAAGCTCTTCGATGCGGTCCAGGTAGTCGCGGGCGATGCTGCGTAAGGGCATCAGGTCGCGTGTGGCGCGCTCTTCGCTAATGCTAAATAATGCCTGTTCAGCTCGATCGAGAACGATATTGACATCTTCGTCTTCGTCGTAAGCGAGCTCGGCGATGGTTCCGGCAGCGGAGATCATGCGCCGCCGCAACGCAGCGCCTTCCACAAGGCGCGCGTAGCTGCGGGCGTTTACCGATGTGGGCACCGCATTGAGGAGGCTAATCAGGTAGGCTTCGCCGCCTGCATCTTCCAACTGCGAGCGCTTGCGCAGGATCTCGCTCAGGGTGACGAAATCCAGCGGTTCGCGGGCCTCATGCAGATCGAGAATGGCCCGGTAAATCCACTTGTTATGTTCGCGGTAGAAGGCTTCGGGTCTTAGAAAGGAAGCGACGTCCAGAATGGCATCGGGATCGATCAGGAGTGACCCGAGTATAGCCTCTTCGGCATCGAGGCTGTGAGGTGGTAGTTGGTCGACGTTTGACATGAATGATGTGGCCTATGTTGCGACAAGGAACTAAAAACGTGAAACGCGAGTCGTTCACGTTTCACGTCATTTATAGGTACAGCTTGACGTAAGCGAGAATGAATTTATCTGTAGCAGCCGGTGTTTGCGACGGCGCGTCACTCTTCCAAATCGTCGAAATCCAGCGTGTCAACGAAATCAGAGAATGCATCCAGGCTCTCATCCTCATCCACTTCATCTTGCAGATCAGGTTCGGGCACAATTCCGGCTTCTTCCATCACGTGTTCTTCGACAAAAATGGGCACCTTGGCGCGCACTGCCAGGGCAATGGAGTCGGATGGACGACAATCAATCTCCTGAAGTTCGCCATCTACGTCCACAAACAGGGTGGCGTAGAATACCTGATTGCGTAAATCGTTGATCAGGATGTGAGAAATGCTCCCACCCATCGCTTCAATAGAGTTCTTGAGCAGATCGTGAGTCAGAGGCCGGGCGACTTCGGTGTTTTGTAACTCAATGGTGATAGCTTCGGCCTCGCAGGGGCCAATCCAGATGGCGAGCTGCTGTTCGCTGTCAATATCCTTGAGCATGACAATGCGGTGCTGGGACACGAGACTGATGCGGATACTGTCGATGACGACCTCTAACATAATCTCACCTTCTTACGTGTGGACTATTACACTGACGGGTGCATGAACAACCCGGCTACGTGGGCATTTTAGCATAAAACCGGCGATGCATCATACCGATTCGCCGATTTTAAGGAGTCATTTTTCTTGACTTGTTAAGAAATCTGATTTCGGCTACCACAGGTAGCTAAGAGAAATCGGATTTCTAGTTCAACAGCACCCAGTCGCGATTCATGAGGGCCATGGTGATGGCGCGCAGACCAAGGCGGCGCCCTTCGGTCACCTGGACGACGGCCTGATTGCCGCTGAGGTCTACCTGATGGACTTCAAAGCCCAGCTCCGTGAGCTTAGAAACGATCTGACTGTAGTTCTGACCCAGCGGGTCGATGAACGCGCCATTGTTAATTAGCGCTCGCTCCACGCTGTCAAGGATGACGTTGGCGCGATTAAAATCGCCGGAGCCAATGGCCTGGTCCACGGCGTGGAGCATGACCTCCAGCGTGACATTGATATGGTCGCCGGGGTGGCGAGTGACATCGGTGGTAAGGCCGCGCTGTTCTAGCTCTTGGACGTATGGCAGCCAGGCCTGCAAGAAGTGGGCGGTGGGATCGTACTGCAGCTGGTAGTCGCGCATGGTGTCATAGTAGCGTACTGTGGTCAGCAAGTCGCCAACAGACTGGCTACTACGCGGTACGCTGTCAAGGTAGGCCATCCAATCCCTTTCGGCCTCGGCCAGCGAAATATCGAACTGACGTTGCAGACTCTGTTCTACGGCCGCGGTGAATGGCCGTCCTCGCTGCGATCGAACCCCGGCATAGAAATCTCGTGTGTCTTCCCAACCGTAGGTATTGACCAGG
>CAYSMQ010000428.1:2435-4321 GCA_964432035.1 uncultured Ardenticatenaceae bacterium | reverse complement strand
AAGGTTCTTCCTCAGGCATTTTCTCCGCAGGCGGCCCGGCGTCGGCATTGACAACAGGCGCGGGGGCCTGCCCGAGTTCCTCTAACGCCTGTCGCGCGTAGGCGTGATCGGGATCGATATCTAAGACTTTTCGCAGAAACGCTGCTTTTTGTACGGGCGACTTAGCCAGCTTGCTGAGCAGCACCCAGGCCGGTACGTTATCAGGCTCTCGCCGCAAATGCTCGGCGAGCATGACGCGGGCTTTGTCCGGATTACCAGATTTGGCAGCTTCGAGCGCATCACGCAGGACTTCATTCATGACCAGTTCCCTCACTCAAGGCACGTTCAGACTAAGAACATTTTAGCATAAGTTGAGTGAGTCTACGAAGTCGCGCTGCAGTCGCCGTTTCTTATTCGGAATGTTCTGCTGGCAGACGGCGGATTTCTCGCCAGCGCTCCAAAGCGCCGGAGCGGAATAACGCGGGGTCGAAATCGGCCAACGCTTCCCAACCTTCGACGCTGGCAATATCGCGCTGTTCTTCAGTCAGCTCAACCTCGAGCTCTCGCCCATCGGTAAGCATTTGTAACGTCAGGCTTTCTTTACCATCGTCAATGACGTCACGAATGCACAGCCGGTCGGTTCCTTCTGGATAACGAATGAACGCTGCCGAGCATCGCTGGCAGAAAGGAAGGCTAGCATCACACAAATCACGATCAATTAGAACTTTCATCTGTCACTACTCCTACACACAAACACTGGGTCATCGTGAGCGAATGAACAGTGTCAACCGCTACCTCTATTTTGAGGGACGGAGAGGCATCTCGAGTAGTGATGAATGTCAGAAGATGGCTCCCTATTTGTCACACGATGGCCGGAGGCTTGGCAGGCTAGAGCGCTTTGAACTGTTCGAACGGCTGTTGGCAGGCCTGACAGTAGTAGATTGCGCGGCAGAGCGTAGGACCGAAGGTGTTCTTAACGATGGTGTTTTCTGAGTCGCAGTAAGGGCAGGCGACGGGTTCATAGAAGGTAACGGGAACGTCACCGCCGTGTTTGGGCGGCGGCGCCAGACCGAACTCTTTGAGTTTGCGGCGACCTGATTCGGTAATCCAGTCGCTGCTCCACGGCGGGTGCAGGGTCGTTTCGACAACGACGGAGTCAAACCCCAACGCTCGGATCTTTGCTTCGATATCAGCGCGCATGACGTGCAACGCGGGGCAACCGGAAAAGGTGGGCGTCATGATGACGCGCGCCGCGTCGCCGTCGACGTGTACCTCGCGGACAATGCCCATTTCCACCACGGACACGACGGGTATCTCCGGATCTTTGACGTCTTGGAGGGCCTGCCAGATGGTTTCCTCAGATAGAAGCTGTTCTTTATCCTGCGTTTCGCTTACCATGAGGCCTCCGGATCCAGCCGCGCCACCGATTGCAATTCCTCCAGTAGCCGCGGCAGGTGCTCGGTGTGCCGCTCGCGAGATGTCGTTTCGTCCTTGCCGTTCCTATTTGTAGACTCGTTCAACGCCAACCCGCTGGACTGCAAGAAGGGCACAACCGTCTCGCGCCACCAGGCTCGAAGTTGTCGCGGTGGTGGAACAATATTGGCCTGCACAAGGTGCTCTTCACGAGGCACGGGCAAGAATAGCTGCGCGGTGTAGGGCCAGAGCGTGTCTAGCGCTTCCTGCATACGTCGCCGGCTCTCCTCCGTGCCCAGCCCCAGCCGCTGCACCCAGGCCTGTGTGTGTCGCAGGTGGTAGATCTCCTCGCGCTGCGCTTTGGCGGCGGCCTGCGCCAGGGGTTCCAGGGCGCTGTCCACAAGCCGCTCCAGAAGAATGTTTTCGTAGCTATCAAACAGATATTGGCGCAACATGCTGAAGGCCCAATCGCCGTTGGGCAACTCCACCATGCG
>CAYSMQ010000428.1:0-2335 GCA_964432035.1 uncultured Ardenticatenaceae bacterium | reverse complement strand
GAGGCGAAAGGCTCCTGGGGCCATTCAGGAATCACGGCGTTTCTCCTGCACTTCGCGCATCATCGTCTGGGTGTGATACTCTGTGGGCATACGGTAACTCTTGTCGCGGGCCGGCTCAAACATGCTGGAGACATCTTCGTCGCGGCTGGCGACAATGGCAGCGGCGGGCACGATCCACCACACAAATGTCTCCCCGTCGTCGCCGAAGCGTTGCACTCCCAGGCGCAGGGCCTCTTGTGGTGAAGTGGCGCCCACCTCGCCAGACAAACTCACAAAGGTCATCGAGCGCCGTTGTGAGGTCTTGCGAAAGACGTAGTACCGTTTTTCGGGCGCGCCCTCCTCCACCGTCGCGTGCCAATTTTCGCGGCCGATCTCTTGCGCGGTGCGGCTGAGGATCTCAGTTGCGGGCACAACCCAGAGACGATGGGTCTGCGGGCGTCGCACAAACACATCGCGCGCGTTTTGCAGGGCAATCTCGGGATCGGGGGCGTGCACGGAGCCGACGTTGGCAAAGGGCGCTTCGGGGCGCGCCTGTTGAAATACCTCGTAGCGCGCCCACTGTGAATCGGCCGGGGGTCGCGTCGTGTCAGGCATCAGCGGTTACCGGCGTCGCCGTTATGACCGTTTTTGCGCCGGGCAAAAGCGGCGACGGCTTCGCGCACCCAGCGCCCATTTTCATGGGCGGCTCGGCGAGCGCCCAGACGCTGCTCGTTACAGGGTCCATCCCCGCGCACGACGCGCCAGAACTCATCCCAATCGATTCGGCCATAGATCCAGTTGCCGCTCTCTTCGTCGTAGGTGAGATCGGGATCGGGCACGTCCAGGCCCAGGGCCCGTATCTGCGGAACCATTTCGTCGACAAATTCCTGGCGCAGTTGATCGTTGGACTTGGTTTTTACGCCCCAGCGAAGCAGCACTTCACTGTTGGTAGACTCATCGTCGTGCAGGCCAAACATCATCAGCGTGGGCCACCACCAACGATTAATGGCATCTTGCAGCATTTCGCGTTGTTTCGGCGACCCTTGCGAATAGCGGATGCACATCTCTTTGCCCTGCTTCATGTGGAAGCCTTCTTCGGCGCAGATGCGCACCATGGCCCGCGAGTAGGGGCCGTAGGAGCATTGGGCGAGCATGGTCTGATTCTTGATGGCGGCGCCGTCGACGAACCAGCCGATGATGGCGTTGTCGGCCCAGGTCAGGGTGGGATAGTTGAAGACGCTGGCGTATTTGGCCCGGCCGCTGAGGAGGTCGTCGAGCATCTCCTCGCGGGTGGCGCCCAGGGTCTCGGCCGCGTGGTAAAGGTACTGGCCGTGACCGCCTTCGTCCTGCACCTTGGAGAGGAGGATCATCTTGCGGCGCAGGTTGGGAGCGCGCGTGATCCAGGCGCCTTCCGGCAGCATGCCGACGATTTCGCTGTGGGCGTGCTGCGAGATCATGCGGATCAGCTGGCGCCGGTATTCGTCGGGCATCCAGTCGCCCGGCTCGATCTTCTCGCCGCGCGCGATCCGTTCTTCAAAGGCCTTCAATTTCGCTTCGTAAGCAGGATCACGTTTGTCCATCGCCGTTTCGCCTCGCTATTGCGTAAGGATTTGGTCAAGACAAGTATACCATAGCATCGTACCGTAAAAAACGAATTAGCGGCCCGCCCGCGACTTTACGTTTGCCCTGCGGGCTGCTTCGCGCTCTGTTCAATGAGCGAACGATGTTGCGGCCTATTGATTTCGCGTCGGCGGGGGTTTATGATAGAGGTGTGAGCGACAACCGTTGGCCGTCGCGGAGCGTTCCACCATTGTGGCCCACGTCGATAAGAACCTTTTACCGGCTGGACGGCAAACAAAGGAGGTCGTGATGTTGATCAACATTATTCTCTGGTTAGTAGTCGGAGGGTTGGCAGGGTGGCTGGCAAGCATGATCATGGGGCGTGAGGCGCAAATGGGGTTGGTGGCTAACATCGTAGTGGGCATTATCGGCGCTCTCATCGGGGGCTTCCTGGTCGGCCTCTTGTTCAATGTGGACGTCCAGGCGTTCAGCTTGCCGGGCCTGTTGGTCGCCGTGGTGGGAGCGGTTATTCTGTTGGCCATCCTGGGAGCGTTGAGACGGTCAGCCTGACGTCGTCGGCCTCTATCTGAAGCAAGTGCAATGGGGGACCGGCCGCCGGCCGGCCCCTTTTTTATTCCTCCCCCTTTTCAGGGGCCCCCTCCTCAGGGGTCGCCTCTTCAGTGGCCTGGTCTGCGAGGACGGTATCCATGTGCTCCAGCATATCTTCGATGGCCTCGACGACGTCTGGCTCCACTTCCGAAAAGCCGCACTGCTCGCACACCCAGATGGGGACATC
>CAYSMQ010000427.1:0-4333 GCA_964432035.1 uncultured Ardenticatenaceae bacterium | reverse complement strand
AACTGTTGAAGTAACGCGCATTGTCACCGAGACCGTCATCGTGGAAGGTGAGACGTTTGAAGTAACGCGGATGGTAACCGAAGAGGTCGAGGTCACGCGCGTCGTGGAAGCAGAGACCGATGAGGCCGAAGAGGATAATCTCATTACCCTCGACGGTTATTCACTTACCGATATTCCAGAGCTAGACCCCCAGCTCGCAGGCGACACGATCTCCCGGACATACATCGAAAACCTTTTCCTTCAGCTCACCAATTACGATGCCGCCACGTCTGAAATCGTCCCCGAAGTAGCCGTCGATTGGGAGTCCTCAGAGGACAGCCGAACCTGGACCTTTCACCTGCGCACCGATGTCCCCTGGGTCTATCATAATCCTGTCACCGGCGAAACGACGCACGCCAGCCGCCCCCAATTTGACGAGTCCGGGGAGCGGGTGGGGGAAGCGCCCGCCTTCGTCAACGCCAACGACTTTGTGGCCTCCTTCCGGCGCGCCTGTGATCCCACCCTTAATTCCAGATACAGCAACGTCGTCGCGCCGCTCATCGCCGGTTGTTCTGCCGTGCTCAACGCCCCGGATCCCGCCGCGCTGACGACTGACGATTTTGCCGCCATCGGCGTCAGCGCGCCGGATGAATCGACGCTTGTCATCCGCCTGGCCTTTCCTGCCGGCTATTTTCTCTCGATGACGCCCCTCTGGACGTTGTCCGCCACCCCGGCCTGGACCATTGTCGAACATGGCGATGACTGGACAGAGGCCGGCAATATCGTCACCGCCGGGCCATATGTCCTCGACGAGTGGGTACACGGCGTGCGCCGCACGCTCCTACGCAATCGCCTCATGCCCGAAGACGTGCGCGGCGAAGGCAACATCGAACGCATTCGCGTAGACGTCATCTCCGATACGAACAGCGGCTACCAGCTGTGGCTAGACGACGAGGTAGATCAGTCCACAATACCTGACGCCCGGCTTGCCGGCCATCTGGAGCAGTTTGCCGGCGAAACGATCTCGGTCTCCGACCTTGCCGTTTTCTACTTTAGTTTTAGCCACACCAGGCCACCCTTCGACCAGGCCGAGGTGCGGCGCGCCTTTAGCGCTGCCCTCGACCGCGAGGCGTTCGTAGAGGGGGTGCGCCTTGGTCAGGGTCGACCCATGAAACACTTTGCCCCACCCGCCATCTTCGGCGCGCCGCCCATCGACGAGGTTGGTGTGGGCTTCGACCCTCAATATGCGCGCGAGCAATTGGCCACTGCCGGTTATCCGGATTGTTCCGGCTTCCCACCTGTCATACTGCGCGGCTTTTCCGGCAAAGAGTCCCTCGATTGGATAGAGTTCGCCGTGGCGCAGTGGCAAGAACACCTGGGTTGCCCGCCGGAGCTGATTCAGGTGGAGCAGCAAACGTTCGAAGAGCTCCTGGCAGCCGCGTCCGCCGAACTTCCAGACGAAGAAGCGCCGCACATCTGGACCATGGGTTGGGCGCCTGAGTACCCGGACGAGAATAACTGGGTCGGCGACGCGCTATGGTGTGAGAACGTAACCGAGACAAGGCGCGCCTGCACAGAAACCGACGAGTTGATCGTCGCCGCTCGCGAGGAAACGAACGCCGGGCGCCGGCAGGAACTCTATCGCGAAATTGAGCAACGTTTCTTTGGTCCCGAGGGGGAGGTGCCCATCGCCCCGCTATACCTGCGCACTGTCTACCGGGCGCGCCACGACTGGCTTGACGGTGATATTGCCACCTTTAGCGGCCAGCAGTGGTATAACTGGACCATCGACTGGCAAGCCAAGCAGGCCGCGCAAGATTCTTAGTGACCTGTCTCAGGTCAGTCCATATATGGGCACGCAGGCGCCATGTACGGCCCGCGCCTGCTCAGACGCCAGGAACAGTATGACGTCGGCAATCGCTTCCGGTTGTACCCACTTCTCAAAATCGGCGTTGGGCATCGAATCCCGATTCTGCGGCGTGTCAATGGTGCCCGGAATGATGCAGTTGACGTTGATGCCCGACTGCTTTAACTCCGCCGACATACTTTCTGTCAGACGCATCACGGCGCTCTTGGCGGCGCCGTAGGCGGCTGAGTTCGCCCCGCCTTTCAAGGCGTTCCGAGAGGCGACGCTGATCACCTTACCCGCTTTCTGTTGCAGCATGTGCGGCACCACGGCGCGCGCCGTAACCAGTACGCTGCGCGCATTCAGGTTCATCATGAACTCCCACGTATCCAACGGCGTTTCGTGAACCGGCGTGCCACTGCGGAACCCGCCGGCAATATTGGCCAGCACGTCGACACGGTCAACTTGCTGGACTACCTCGTAGACCATGCCCTCCACCGCTCCTTCATCCGTCAGGTCCACGCCGGCAAAAACGTGGTCGCCGTCCTCCTGCAATTCGGGAAAACGTTCCTCTAGTACATCCTGCCGTAGGTCAACCAGGATCAAGCGCGCACCGGCTGCCATAAACGCTCGCGCCGTAGCGCTACCCAAATTCCCCGCCGCTCCGGTGATCATGACTACCTTATCGCTAAAGTCAAACATCAAACCTCCTCTGATCCCCTAAGTACTGTTGCCCCGCAAGTCGCGCGCGGATAAGATCGACGAACGTGGCCTATGCGGTCACGCACTTAACGCTACATCAAGTAGGGGCGGGTCGTGAACCGCCCGGGCGACCCTACCGCATATATGCCATTATTAAGGCTCTTGACTATTAGGATACAAGAATGACGATTAATTCGCTGGCGCCTGAAAGCCTGCGCCGCGTGTGCGACGCAAACCGATTCAAGTTTCAGACGACGGCCGAGCTCGACGAGGGCAGGGACATTATTGGTCAACCGCGCGGCACGCGCTCGCTGTCCTTCGGCCTTGACATGCGCAGCCAAGGATACAACATCTTTGTCGTTGGCGACAGCGGCACAGGGCGCATGACGGCCATTCAGCACGCTCTAGAAGCGCGCGCTGCAAAGGAAGAAGCGCCTCCCGACTGGGTCTACGTTTATAATTTCTCGCGCCCACACAGCCCGCGAGCGTTAGCGCTGTCCCCCGGTCGAGGCGCTACTCTGCGCGACGACGTCGCCGCGTTCATCGATTTACTGAGACGTGAACTGCAGCGCGCCTTCACGACCGATGGCTATTACCAGACCGTAGACTCCATCGAAGGCGCGCTGTCGGCGCAACAAGAGGAACTGCTGGATGGCTTCGAAGAAGAGGCCGCCGCCCAGCAGTTCACGCTGCTGCATACATCCTCCGGCCCCTTGCTTGCGCCCGTCCGCAACGGAAAAGTCCTCAACCGCGAGGCGCTTGCGGCCTTGCCCTTGGCGCAACGCCGCTCGTTGGAGCGCGTGCAATCTAGCCTGAATGAGCAGCTGGAAGACGTCATGCTCAAGGTGCACCGGCTGGACCAGGAACTGCAACAGGAGCTGGCTACGCTAGACGAGGGCATCGGCGCTTCGACGCTGGAGCAACACTTCCCGCAGCTCGAAGAAAAATACGCCGGCTTGCCGCAGGTTGCGGATTATTTGAGAGCAATGAAGCAGGACTTGCTCCACCACATGCATGGCTTTCTGTCCGAGCGGCAGGCGCAGCTGTTGCGGCGCTACGAAGTGAACCTCTTTGTCGATAACAGCGGCTTGCAGGGCGCTCCCGTGGTGCTGGAGCCGCATCCCAACTATGCAAACCTCCTGGGGCGCGTCGAGTACGAAATGGTACAGGGCCTGATGAGGCCCCACTTTACAACGTTGCGCGCCGGAAGCCTGCACCGCGCCAACGGTGGGTATCTCATCCTTTACGCGCGTGATATTGCCCAGTACGCCGATGCCTGGGAAGCGCTCAAGCGGGCCCTGAAAGCGGAGCAACTATGGCTACAACCACCCGAAGCGCTGCATGGCGCGCCCGTGCTGGCCCAATCCCTGGAGCCCGAACCCATTCCTTTGAGCGTCAAGACGATTCTCGCCGGCGACGACGACCTCTATTATCGTTATTTCGACCACGACGAAGAGTTTTCCGAACTGTTCAAGATCAAGGCCGAGTTCGAAGCGTCCATGGTCCGCGATGAGGCACACGAGTTGCAGTACGCCCAATTCATCGCCGAGCACTGCCGGCGCGAGAAGCTGTGCCACTTCGAGCGCGACGCTGTCGCTAGAGTCGTGGAGGTCGGATCGCGCCTCTGCGAGGACCAGAACCGCTTGAGCACGCGATTTGGCGATATTGCCGACTTCATTCGCGAAGCGGCCTTTTGGGCCGTTGCCGCCGAGCGTGACGTCGTCACCGTCGACGATGTGCAGCGCGCGCTGGCCGAGCGCGTCTATCGCGCCAACCGCTATGAGGAGCGCATCCGCGAGCAGATCA
>CAYSMQ010000426.1:0-4347 GCA_964432035.1 uncultured Ardenticatenaceae bacterium | reverse complement strand
TGATCGTGCTTTGCCATGCCCTCGGGCATCAATTTGCCAGACAGCACACGTTCCTGTAACTCTGAGAACGTGAGCACGTCGCCATGCTGTTCGCCGTACGCCTCGGCCTCGTCGGCCTGTGAAAAGGCGGCGATGCCCCAGCCCATGGGCGTAACCAGGTCTGGATCGTGGACAAACGTAGCGCCGTCTGCTTCCAACCAGCTTTCGCTGTGGAAGTCATGAACCCAGTAGCTACGCACGGCGTCATCTGAATCTCGCGCGTAAAGGAACATTTCGCCGATATCGTCGAAGCGGCGCGTTTCACTACCCTCCGTGTAGTAGGCGGCGGCGAAACGCGGTTCGCTAATAATCATATTACACTGATCGCATACATCTTCGCCATAGCGAATCTCTGGCGGACCGTCAGACTGCTCGGGAGACCCGCAGCTTGCTAAAACAAGGATTAATAGGGCCGCAAAAAAGACAATGTAATGACGTTTCACAACACACCTCTCCTCTTAAAGAAGAATGCTGCCGCCAGGAAGGGGAGCAAAGCCCATGCCGCCAGCAGCCCGAGCAATAAGGGCAGCAACTGACTTCCGTAGGTGCGCAGCGCGTAGACGCCGGCAGGCCCCAACACTTCCAGATTCTGGCGCAGACTAAAGACGGCGGCAATCTTAAACAGTTGTAGGGGATTAATTAGGGCCAGAGCAAAGAGTTGGTCCACGTTGAGCCTTAGGACGAGGGCAGTGCCCATCACCCCGAGATCGCCGAAAAAGACCAGTATCAACCACAGAAAGAGGGCGATTCCCACGGCAGTCGAGCCGCGCGGTGTCAGTGAAGAAACCAGCAGACCGACGCTAAGGCTGGCGACCGCCAGCAGGCAGCTCAGCCCCAGCAAGCTGAGGTAGACGCCTATCTGGGCGCCGCCGCCGTTAGCGGCGATGAGTAGGGCAGTGAGCCCAAAGCCCAGTCCCAAGGCGGCGATCAGGGCCAAAGCCAGCCCCAGAAACTTGCCCAGTAACAATTCAGCCTGATTGATGGGCTGTGCCAGCATGTAGAGGAGCGTGCCCTGTTCGCGCTCTCCTGCCAGGCCCATCGCACCCAGCGTGAGACCCATCAGGGGCACGATGAGCAGGATGAGGTTGATGAGGCTGGCGCTGGTGCGCCCAAAGCCTGCCAGGCCATAGTTGCCGGCGCCGCTTAGCGCGATCCAGGCCAGCGCCAACGAGAGGCCGGCGAAGGCCAGCGCGTAGAGCAGGAACCAGCGGTTGCGCCGGGCGTCGCGCAGCTCCTTTTGAGCCAGGATAAAGACGTTTTCGAAATCAATCATGGGTCACTCTCAGATGGGAAGTAAATCGAAGGCCGGTTGCTGTGGTGGCGCCTGAGGAACAGCCTGTGGCGTGGACGTCGTGAGCTCACCCAGCTGTTCGGCCAGGGCCTGCGGAGCGCCGGACAGGGCCAGGCGACCGCTTTCTAGCAGCAGTACGCGATCGGCCACGGCCTTGACTTCTTCAAGGCGATGGGACGAGAAGACCAACGTCTTGCCTTCGTGTCGCAGGGAATGCAAGAAATGCACGAAATCTTCCCGGGCGCGAAGGTCAAGGTTGGACGTCGGTTCGTCAAGAATGAGAATGGGCGGATCGGAAATAAGAGCCAATGCAAGGGCCAGGCGCTGTTTGAGTCCACCGGAAAGAGAGCGTACCGGCTTCTGCACGTGATTTCCCAGTTCCAGGCGATTCAAGAGCGGCGTGAAGTTATGGCCATGCGCCACTTTCTTGAGACGAGCATAGAATGTGAGCGTTTCGGCGACGCTCAGGTCGTCGTGAAAGCTGAGTTCTTGTGGAACAAAGCCCACGAGCCGGCGGGCTTCCTTGCCCTGTTTCTTGACGTTCATGCCGGCGACAGTCACCTCGCCGGTAAACGGCATGAGGTGCAGGAGGCAGCGCAGTGCAGTCGTTTTGCCAGCGCCGTTGGCGCCCCACAGGGCAACCGCTTCGCCGGCGTAGACGTCAAAAGATAACATATCGACGGCTTTAAGGTCGCCAAACGTTCGGGTGAGGTCTCTAACTTGAATAATCTTGTCGGTCATGATTTCCTTTTATGCTCTGGCCCGCGCCGGCGCTGTTGGGTGCAGGTTGTAGCCTTGGTCGTATCGTCTATGCGAGAGGCCGATGAGAAGGCCGGACACGGTAATGAGCGCCAGTGAAACTGCAAACCATAGGCTATTCGTGTTCGATTCAGGCAGGGGAGGCGCAGCGGTGGCTGCGCGTGGCGCCATCAGCGGGCTGCTGTCTTCCAGCTTGGGCTGCGGGCGGACGACAGGGAACGCTCTGGCAGCGAAATCCATGGCGTCTGTGGCGGGGCTATACAGGAACAGCCGCAGCGCCGGCTCGCGTTGCATGAGATCCTCAAACAGGCGTTGCGAAACGTAGGTCACATCGCCGTATCCGTCGCCGTTGGCGTCGAATCCGGCGTAGTTGCTCCAGTAGTTGCCGACGCCGTCTACGGTCCAATGGTTGGCGCCCGGACTCCCACCGCCGGCAAGCGCCACCTGCTCTTCGTTATCTACGAAGCTGTTGGCGATAAACTGGTTGCGGCTGACGGCGGGCATCAGTTCCACGCCGATATCGTTGTAGGCGAAGACGTTGCCCTCGAAGAGGCCGACGCTGTCGATCTCGCGCGGTGATCCATCCAGATAGGCGCCGATGCGATTATCCAGAAAATTGTTTTCCAGGACGATGGCATCATCCATATCCTTGAGACCTACACCATAGCCGCTAGGACCGCGATTCATGGCGATGGTGTTGTGACGCATCGTCATGCGGCGGCTATACATGAGGAAGGCGCCCACGGAGTTGTTCAACAGGCGGTTTTCCTCTATGAGCGCGTCGTCACAGTACATGAAATGCAGGCCATAGCGTCCATGGCTGATGTCATTACCGCGCACAGTCAGCCGCTCGGAGTACCAGAGAACGACGTCGCGACCGTATTCCACCGTATTGTTGGTGACGGTGACATCATTGCTGTACCAGATGCGGATGGCGTCGCCGCGACGGGGCACGGGAAGGTCCTTGCTGTGAATCACGTTGTTGCTGATAGTGCTGCCGTGTGCCTCCCGCAAATAAATGCCAAAGAGGGTATTTTCGAGGCGGTTGTTGCGGATAGTAACGTTCTCTGCCTCAACAACGACGCCGGAATTTTCCTGATCCAGGCTGTCACCGCTGTTACGAATCAGCAAACCCTCGATCATGGTGTCCGGAGCGGAGATCTTGAGCACGGAGCCCGAATTTTGACCGTCCACAACGGGCCAGTTGCGGCCTATGAGCGTGAGGGGGCGATCGACCTCGATGGCGCCGTGGAATTCGCCCCCGTCAACGATGATCACGTCACCCGGTGAAGCGGCGGAAATGGCTTCAGCAAGATGGTCGGCGGAAATAGCCTCGTGGCTGCCTTCATGCGCGCTCGTCCGCAGGGGAACGACGAGATACAGAGCAAGCAAAAGAAGCAGATTTAATCCACGAGGGAGGTGGCGCCGGGAAAAACGGTTCATTTCTCCTCAGCTTCCATCTTATCGACGAGCGGCTTGTAAGCGCGACGATGGTAATAGAGCCCGGCAATGATCAGAAAGCCGGCAAAGAACGCCATGTAGATGCCGGACTGGAATTCGGCGACGGTGCGGAACTGGCCAACCACGCCTTCGCCCCAGATGGGCGGCACAAAGGGGTCGATAGCGCCGCTTAACGGCGCAGTGGGATCGAGGTTCATGCCGAAGTTGCGCATCCAGTAATACATGTCGGCAAGGAACAGATATGGCATGAGCAGGGCCGGGAGCGCCAACAGGGCCGCATAGCGCGTGTGAATGAAAATGGCGGCGAGAACTAGCATTGCCAACGTGACGGTGGCGGCGATGCTCACAGAGCGCTCAAGTTGCGCTGCTTCGTCCAGCGGGCGCATGCCGATGTAGTGGTTGAGCCCGTCAATTTCGTCAACATCGCCCGTCATGCGGTTGACGTAGACTTCCACTTCCAGGCCGCCAGGATACTGGGGCGCCATTAACGTCATCTTCCAGTAGGGGAAGAAGATTGAGAGCAGGAGAATAAAGGCCGCAGTCCCCAGCAAGAGGGATGGAAGACGGTAGCTCAGACGCTCTTTCTCATCAACCTCTTCGGGCGCGCGTGGCCCAACGAACTTCTTGAATATTGTCATCGTAGTCATCGTGACCCTGTTGCTTGTCGGTTGTGGTGTGTAGAGTGTGGGTTGTGGGGTGGCCCACACTCTTCACGCCTTAGTACCAGTACTCGTCGAGTAGATTGCTCGCCGTCTACTCTGTCGGCTCAACCAGCAAGTAGCCGGTCATCTCCAGAT
>CAYSMQ010000425.1:0-4420 GCA_964432035.1 uncultured Ardenticatenaceae bacterium | reverse complement strand
GCCGAGCGCGTCTATCGCGCCAACCGCTATGAGGAGCGCATCCGCGAGCAGATCATGGAAGGCGACTTGCTCATTGCCACAGACGGCGCCGTCGTGGGCCAGGTCAACGGTCTCTCTGTGCTCGACCTGGGCGATTACATGTTTGGCACGCCGGGCCGCATCACGGCGCGCACCTATATGGGTGAGGACGGCGTCGTCAATATCGAGCGCGAGGTCGATATGGCGGGACCCATCCACAACAAAGGGCTGCTGACGCTAATTGGCTATCTGGGCGGCACCTACGCCCAGGACCAACCCCTTTCCCTTTCCGCCAGCCTCACCTTCGAGCAAAATTACATGGAAGTTGAGGGCGACAGCGCATCGGCGGCTGAGCTAATTGCGTTGCTCTCCAGTCTCAGCGGGCTACCCGTGCGCCAAGCTGTCGCCGTCACCGGGTCCATCAACCAGCACGGTCAAATGCAGGCCGTCGGCGGCGTGACGGAGAAGATTGAAGGTTTCTTTTATATCTGTGAACAGCGCGATTTGACCGGAGAGCAGGGCGTCGTCATCCCCCGCGCCAACGTCAACAACCTGATGCTGCACGAAGAAGTGATTGAGGCGGTGAGGGAGGGACGTTTCCACGTGTGGGCCGCCGATTCCGTGGACGAAGGCATGGAGCTGTTGCTTGGCGTCCCCGCTGGCGAAAGAGATGAGTCAGGCCGCTATCCTGCCGAAACTGTGCACCATATGGTTCAGCGCGCTCTGCAGCGCCTGGCGTTGGATCTGAAGTCCTTTGGCGACCGCGCCGAATATGAAGATGGCGAGGAATAAGCGCCTTTAACCCTGCAGTCGCGCCGCCAGCCGCAGCACGCCTACAATACTCTTGGCATCCTGTAACCGGCCGTCCAGCGCCATGTCCACCAACGCGTCCAGCGCCACGGGTTGTAAGGTAATCTCTTCGTCGGCGTCCGGCGCCAGCGGATCGTGTGTTAACCCCTCGGCAAGGTAGAAGCGCAGCACTTCGTCCGAATAGCCGGGCGCGGGCCACACGTCGCCCAGTTCCACGAGCGTCTCCGCCCGGTAACCGGTCTCCTCGCGCAGCTCCCGTTGCGCGCACGCCTGCCACTCTTCGTCCCAGCCGCGCGTGCCGGCGGGCAGTTCCAGAATCATTTGTTGCAACGAAGCCCGGTACTGGCGCAGCATCAAGATCTCGCCGCTGACCGTACGCGGCAACAAGGCGACGGCGCCGGGATGCTCGATGACCCCTTTCTCTATGACCGAGCCATCCCTTTGCGCCACGGGATAGCCGCGCAAACGCCAGGACGGCCCGTTCCATAGTATGCGCGAGGATTGTGACATCATGTTTTCTCCCTGAACGCAGCAGTGTCGGGCTTGCGCTCCTCGTGCCAATTTGCTTCAGATACGTTACATTTTACGCAACAAGCTAATAGCTGCGAAATGCTGAAACAAGCAAGAGGAGACACTTCCATGGAATTCGCCGAAACCGTCCGCCGCCGTCGCATGGTGCGCAACTTTGAGGACAAGCCCGTAGATGAAGAAACCGTCGAACGCATCCTGGAGCTATCCCGGCAGAATCCTAGCGCCGGATTCACACAGGGGCAGGATTTCGTTGTCGTACGCGACCCCGAATTGAAGCAAGCTATCGCCGCGCTGGCCAATGAGGAGTCTTACGTCGAAAGTGGGTTCGATCCCTTTGTTTCACGCGCGCCCGTGCTCATCGTGCCCTGCACCAACGAACAGGCCTACCACCGACGCTACCAGGAACCGGACAAAGTTGACGAGGA
Source organism: uncultured Ardenticatenaceae bacterium (assembly GCA_964432035.1). Lineage (GTDB taxonomy): Bacteria > Chloroflexota > Anaerolineae > Promineifilales > Promineifilaceae > JAAYYY01. Next base: position 2,636 of record CAYSMQ010000425.1, on the reverse strand, counting down.
GGGCCAGGAGATAGTCTGGCCCGTCCCCTACTGGTTCATGGACGTCGGCGCTGCGGTAATGATCCTTTTGCTCGCCGTCGTCGACGAAGGTCTGGCGGCGGCCTTTGTGGGCATCCCCGACCTCGCGGCGCTCAAATCGTTGCTCAACATCCCCGACGAAGTAACCCCCATGGGCGCCATCGCCATCGGCCATCCCGCGCCCGACAAACGGTCGCCGTCCCTCAAGCGCGGGCGTCGCGCGCAGGACAACGTCCTGCACTATGATGGATGGTAAACGGTGGCGTTGACCAGGTTATGAAGCGCTGCCGTAATCGAAGTTGGGCAACTTGCGTCGCTCGATGCGCCGGTTTAGCTTCTTTTCGATGGCGCGCACGATGCCTTCGTCCTCAGGTGCGGCGAACGTAAACGCTTCACCCGTTTCCTTAGCGCGCCCCGTCCGCCCAATCCTGTGCGTGTAGGCGTCAACCGTATCCGGAACATCAAAATTGATCACGTGCGAGATGTCCGCTACGTCGATGCCGCGCGAGGCCACGTCCGTCGCCACCAGGATGTCGTGCTTGCCGTTGCGAAAACCGTCGATGGCTCGCTGGCGCTGATTTTGCGACATATTGCCCTGTAACTCCGAGGCCCGTAGACCCTTCTTCTTCAGATCCCGCGCCAGGAAACGCGCCCGTCGCTTGGTGCGCGTGAAAACCAGGACGCGTCCCGTCTCTGTCTGGTCCAACATGGCCAGCAGCAGCTGTTTCTTGCGCTTCTGGTGCACCGGATAGAAGGCGTGCGAGACCGTCTTCGCCGGGGCAATGGCCCCAATCTGAACAGTCACGGCGTTGCGTAGAATCTGATCTGCCAGCTTGCGAATATCGTGGGGCATCGTTGCCGAGAAGAACAGCGTTTGCTTGCGGTTGTTCGTCAGCTTCAGAATGCGCCGGATGTCCGGCAAGAAGCCCATATCACACATGCGGTCTGCCTCGTCCAGTACCAGCACTTCCACGCCTGAAAGGTCAATCTGACCCTCTCCGGCAAGGTCCAGTAGCCGACCGGGACAAGCCACCACGATTTCGGCGCCACGTTTGAGCGCCTTTCGTTGCCCGTGCTTGCTTACGCCGCCATAGACCGTCGCGCTGCGAACCTTTGTGTGCCGGCCCAATTCCTTGGCGGCCTGGTGCGTCTGCTCGGCCAGTTCTCGCGTCGGCGATACGATCAGCGCGCGCACCTGGCGCAGCGGACCGCGCGTCAATCGCTCCAGAATCGGTAGCATAAAGGCAGCCGTTTTGCCCGTGCCCGTCTGAGCGATGCCTAATACGTCTCGCCCTTGCAGAATATGGGGAATAGTTTGTTCTTGAATAGGAGTAGGCTCCTGAAAGCCCACGTCTCGAATCGCCGCCTGTAGGCGCGCGTCCAGAGAGAATTGCTCGAAATTCACTGAAAGTCTCCTTGACTTCGTTGAGCCAAGTCGCACTCTCAGCCCGCATACGTATAAAAAATGAAGCGGCGACCCTGTCGCCGCACCGTGCTTATGACTCTGCGCATCGCCTGCCAAAGCAAGCTCCGGGCGCAGACACAATCAGGCAGTATAGCGCCTGCCCGTCCCCAACGCCACTTCTCTCATAATCGGTGGTTTAATCTACCTCGTTCTCCTGGTACCATTCCCAGAACCGTCTCACACCTTCGTGCACGGAGACCTGTGGGTCGTAGTCCAGAAGACGTCGCGCCTTGCTCACATCGGCGAACGTGCGCACCACGTCCGCTGCCAGCTTCGGCGCCTCGCGCAGGTTGGCCTTGCTGCCCGCCAGCTCTTCCATAATCTGTACAAACTCGTTGAGCAACACCGGCTCGCCCCGGCCCACGTTGATAATCTCATAGCCCAAAGGCCGGTCCAGGGCAGCCACGACGCCGTCGGTGATGTCATCTACGAACGTCCAGTCGCGCCACATCTCGCCGCCATTGTAAAGCGGGATCTCCCGTCCTTTGCAGATGCTATCGGCCAGCAGATATGCCATCATATCCGGACGCCCCGCCGGGCCGTAGACCGTGAAGAAGCGAATCGCCGTAAAATTCAGGTCAAAAAGATGGTGGTAGGTAAATCCCAACATCTCCGCCGCCCGCTTCGCCGCGGCATACGGTTGTAGCGGGCGATCGCAGGGATCCGTTTCCACGAACGGAATCTGCTTCGTGGCGCCATAGACTGATGACGTGGAGGCGAAGACGAAGTTGCCCAAATCGTTGTCCCGCGCCGCGTCCATCAGATTCTGCGTGCCGTTATAATCCACCTGCACATAGAGGTCCGGGTATTTCACCGCATTGCGCACGCCCGCCAGCGCCGCCAGGTGGGCCACGGCGTCGAACTGCTCGCGCTCGAAGATGTCGAACATTCCCTTACGGTCGCGGATGTCGGCTTCAATCATGCGGAACGGCTCGTACCCGTTCAGCCGCCGCTCATTTGCTCGCTTGCGCGCCGGATCATAATAGTCGTTAAAGTTGTCCAACCCCACGACCTCGTCACCCCGCCGCGCCAACTTCTCCGCCAGATGACTTCCAATAAACCCCGCCGCACCGGTCACCAATACTTTCATCCCCAATCTCCAATCTCTAACTCTAATTGCTAGTTTTCACGTTAATTTATGTTGACTAAAAAG
>CAYSMQ010000424.1:0-4421 GCA_964432035.1 uncultured Ardenticatenaceae bacterium | reverse complement strand
CAGCGTGTGGTGAGAGATTGAGTTCGTAAAACAGGCCACGAAAGCGAATGAAAGCGCTGTGTACTGTCTTTTGATCGCTGACTTTCAGCTCGACCGCATAGGCCTCTGCTAGCAGATCGGAGCGCACGGCGCTGAGATATTTTCGAAAGTCGTATCTCTCTTTGGCGTGCTCCAAGGCAAAATCAAGATCTTCTGAGTATCGGGGAATGCGATAGAGAAAGCGGAGGGCCGTGCCGCCGTGGAAGGCCAAAGGGATCATGGCACCGGCGCGTTGTAAACTGGATAGAATGCGCGCCTGCAGATATTCGCGGACGATGTGACGGCCCTCTAGTGAGCTTGACGTTTCCTGTACTAGCTGCGCCAGGTAATCTTTCACAAGCTCTCGTACTCCGCCGCAAAGTCGTCAATGAGTTCCGCGATCCGACTTGCCGCCCGCTGAAGTTTCGGCTTTTTCATCTGTCGCGCCGCAGCTTGTAGCCTGTCGCGGTTCACTGTGTCAAGATTCTGAAGTCGTAGGGAGTGAAGGTAGTCTGGAGAATCACCGCCGGGCTGCAGGTAGATAAGGTCCAGTAGCGCCTTTTCCGGTGTAGCCACGAAGGCAAATTGTGTTGGATCCGTTTCCACTACCTGTCGCTTGTATCCAAAGAAGAGATCGGCCTGTATATGGCGATAGGTATAACGCCCGAAGGGGGTGTCCCACTCGTTGGGGCGTCCGGTCGTCACACTGGTTATGGTCTCCACATGTTCTGGAATCAAGCTGTAATAAGCAAGGGCCGCCTGTAGGCTGACATAGGAGCCAGAACGCAGGCGGTTTGCCACAAGAAACCGGTGAGGTGAGACTTTTAGGTATGGGGGCGCAAGCGCATACAGGCCACGTCTTAACTGAAACAGTTTTCCTTTACGTACCCACTCCGAGAGTTGACGACGAAGGTAAGCAGGGTTGACGTCGCCGACCAGGAGAATACTCGAGTCGAACACAGGTTCGCGGGCGACTACGCTCTGGAGTTCTTCGAATTCCATGCGCGTATCTTACACTTATTTGTAAATTATTGCAACGTTTTTCGGAAGAATTAGAAGCGCGGTTATTCGCGCAGGCGCGCGCCAAGTTGCTTCTCTAGCTGCTGCAAGATGCGCTGGCGCTGGCGGTGGACCTGCTTGTCGGTGAGCGTCTTGTCCGGCGCCTGGAAGGTCAGGTGGTAGGCCAGGCTTTTCTTGCCGTCGGGAATAGGGCTGCCGGTGTAGACGTCGAAGAGCCGCACGTTCTTGAGCAGGAAACCGCCAGCTTCCTCGATGGCGTTGCTGACGGTGGCTGCGGGCAGGTTGGCGTCGACGACAAGGGCCAGATCTTCGTGCACGGCGGGATATTGGGGTACGGCGCTGACCTGGTGGCGGTCGGGAATGAGTGCCTGTAGCGCTTCGATGTCTAGCTCGGTGGCTAGAATGGGCGTCTCGTTGCGCGCGTCCAGCCGCTCGACGACGAGCGGGTGCAACTCGCCGAGGTGGCCCAGCTGCCGGTCGCCAATCATGAGGCGAGCGCAGCGGCCGGGGCGGTAGGTCGGGTGGCGCGCGGGCTCCAGGCGCCATTGATCCTCGCCAATGTGTATCCCTTCCAGAAGCGATGCCAGCAGGCCCGTGAGATCGTAGAAGTCATAGGCCGGCGGCTCGTCGTCAGTCCAGTGTGCGGGGCGGCGCGGGCCTGTGAGCGCGATGGTGAGGCGACGCAGTTCCTCGGGCAGCAGCCCATCTTCGGAGCCCAGGTAGACCTGGCCGATCTCGAAAAGGGCGATACGTTCCTTGAAGCGGCTATTTTCGGCCAGCACCTCCAGCGCCGAAGAGAGCAAGCTATGACGCATGACGACGCGGTCTACGGTGATGGGGTTGGCCAGGGCAACGTAGGGCCGGTCGTCGGCCGGCGCGTCTGGCGGTAGCAGGCGCGCTTCCTCTTCTGGGGTGGTGAGACGGTAGGTGATAATCTCCTGCAGACCCAGTTCCACGAGCGTGTCGCGGATCAGCTCTTCGGTTTCAAGATCGGGATTATTACGCTGCGGCGGCAGCGTATCGCTCATCTCTGTTTCGGGGATGCGGTCGTAGCCGTAGATGCGGCAGACCTCTTCGACCAGATCGTGCGACCCTTCGATGTCCAGTCGATGGTCCGGCGCCGTAACCAGCAGATGGTCGCCGGCGTCTTCGACTTCGAACTCCAGCGCGCGCAGCATCTCGGCGATCTCTTCCTGACTGGGCGTGATGCCGCCGATGCGCGCCACTTCGGCCGCGGTGAGAACGACCGGCTCTTGCTGGGGCGGGTTGGGATAGGTGTCGACGATGCCCTGCCAGACGGTGCCGCCGGCGAGACGGCGCATGAGTTCGGCGGCGCGGCGCGCGCCGCGCATTGCCTGGGCGGGATGCACGCCGCGGCTGAAGCGGAAACCGGCTTCGGAGTTGATTTTGAGGGCGTCCATGCTGCGGCGGATATTTATGAAGTCCCAGGCGGCCGCTTCTAGCAGGACGTTAGTTGTTTCGTCGTTGATTTCGCTGTCCTCGCCGCCCATAATGCCGCCGAGGCTGAGCGCGCCGGCGCGATCGGTGACCAGGATGGTGAAGTCGGGCAGATCGCGCCGCTGGCCGTCGAGGGTCGTCAGCGTTTCGCCCTCGTGGGGTAGGCGGGTGATGATCTCAATGGGTCCATCGGGCGCGTATTCGTCGGCGCGGCGGCGCAGGAAGTCGTAGTCGAAGGTGTGGTTGGGTTGGCCCATTTCTAGCATGACGTAGTTGCTGATGTCGACGATGACGTTGATGGGACGCTGCCCGGCGAGGCGCAGGCGCTGCTGCATCCAAAAGGGGCTGGGCGTTTGCTCCACGCCTTCGATGACCAGGGCCACAAAGCGCGGGTTGAGCTCGGGGTTTTCGGTGCGGATGACGACGCGACCGTCGACGGGCGGGCCTTCTTGCTGTACGCGGTAGTCGGGATAGCGTAGGGACTTGCCGGTGAGGGCGGCGACTTCGCGGGCCACGCCGACGATGGAGGCGGCGCGGGCGATGTTGGGGATGATGGCGATGTCCAAAACCGCGTCGCCCAGAAGGTCTTGTACGGGCGTGCCCGGCGTGGCATGGTCGGGAAGCTGATCGCCGGGAAGAATTAGAATGCCCTCGTGCTCGTCGCTAAGGCCCAGTTCCTTCTCGGAGCAGAGCATGCAGCGGTTGTAGATGCCGCGTAGCTTACGCCCCTTGAGCGTCATGATAACTTGTCCGTCCTGGTGTCCGTCGTAGAGTTGGGCGCCTTCCAGGGCGAAGGGGGAGTAGAGCTCGCGATCAGAGATATCGCCGGCGCCTATATAGGGGAAGAGATTGGGCGCCCCGGTGACGACTACCTCCGGTTCGTCGCCGCCGTATTCCACGGTAGCCAGCACCAGACGGTCGGCATTGGGATGTTCTTCTACCTTGAGGATGTGCCCCAGGACGAGCTTCTCACGGTCCCAAACGAGGCGACCGCTGTCTTGAGCAGTGCCGTTGTCACCGCCGGGAATGCCGACGTAGTCGATACTTTCGACTTCGAGGCCGGCGATGGTCAGCTTTTCGGCCAGCTCCTCGACGGGGAGGTCGATGTCTACGTATTCTCTTAGCCAGGAAATTGGTACGCGCATGGTCGTTCCTTGGATTTACCACAGAGGACACAGAGGGCGCAGAGGGATAGAGCTCTGTGTGTTCTCTGATTCGTTAAAATTGTTCGAGGAATCTGAGGTCGTTGCCCCAGAAGTAGCGAATGTCTTCGATGCCGTATTTGGCCATGGCGATGCGCTCGGGGCCCATGCCAAAGGCAAAGCCGGAGTAGACGTCGGGGTCGTAGCCGCCATTGCGCAGCACGGTGGGATGAACCATGCCGCAGCCGAGGATCTCCATCCAGCCGGTGCCTTTGGTCAGGCGGCGGTCATATTCAGTTTCCAGGCCGATATAGACGTCCATTTCGGCGCTGGGCTCGGTGAAGGGGAAGTAGTTGGCGCGGAAGCGGACGGGGCGATGAGGTCCGTACATGCGGCGGGCGAATTGCACGAGCGTCCCTTTGAGGTCGGCGAGCGTGATATTTTTACCCACGGCCAGCCCCTCGACCTGATTGAACTGGAATTCGCTACGCGCCGTCTGCTGCTCGTAGCGGTAGCACATGCCGGGCAGGATGACGCGAATGGGTTCGGGATAGTACTCGCGCATGGCGTGGATCTGTCCGGGGCTGGTATGCGTGCGCAAGATGATGCCCGGCTCGGTGGTGTGGAAGGTATCCCACATGTCGCGGGCGGGGTGATGTTGGGGAATGTTGAGCAGCTCGAAGTTGTATTCGTCGGTTTCGACGTCACGGCTGCGATAGATCTGGAATCCCATGTCGCCCCAGATGCGGTAGATCTGGCGCAGGGTCTGGGTGGCGGGGTGCA
>CAYSMQ010000423.1:0-4429 GCA_964432035.1 uncultured Ardenticatenaceae bacterium | reverse complement strand
GGCGTGTGGTGTGGCCCGATGGCTCACTTGCCGCCGGGGCGCCGGTAAGCCTCAATCGCATTGATGGGTCCTCACCATACTATGCCACTACGACCTATAGCGGCGATTCGGTTAACGGCGATGAGTATTGGCAAGAGAACTTTGCCATCGACGACGTCAACAGCGGCTATTATGAGGTCGTGGTGCGGGTAGACGGCGAACGTTACACGGCCGAAACCTGGGTCTACGATTATCGCACGAGCTTTGTGGAAATTGTGCTTGAGTGAGTGCGGACAACTAGCCGCTCGAATACCGGCGCCGCAGGAGTGCACCCAGTATCGTCACGGCGACGCCCAGCAGAAAGGCGAAACCGCTCAGTAAGACGCCAAAGTCGAACCAAAACTGTTCCGGAAAGAGCCGGATCAACGAATCGCTATATGCAAAGGTCCACGTGCCGGGGGGAAAGAGCAATTCGTGAAACTGCACGAAAAAGATGCTCCAGCCCAGCACAATGAAGAGTCCAATAAAGAGCAAGACAAGCACGGTCGCCACCCCGCCCCGGAAAATGGCCTGGTAGGCGAGCGGGCGCGTCTCGGAGCGCACCAGCAAGAGCGCCAACCCGCCCAACACAATGAACGCCGCCACCAAATTAAGTCGCGCAATGCCGTCGGTGACGTGTTTCACGTCGATCATGTGGCCAATCTCTGCCTCATTGTAAAGTGGTTGGTCGGTGCCCGGCAGCCGCTGCTCCTCAAGCATAAAGATGACCTCTTCCGCCGGTTCGGGACGTTGCAAGTAGTTTACGGCAACTAAAGCCAGCGATTCGCGCTGTTCCTGCGTGAGGGGCGTCAATCCCAGTTGTTCCTGTGTGAACGGATCGACCTGTTGTAGATCGCGGGGAAAACCGGGCTTGCCATATTCGTAATTCAAATACAGCTCCGCGCCGTTAACAAAGGTTTCTATCGCCGAAAATCCTAGAAAAAAGGGCATCGTGAGAATGACTAGCCATTGGATGACGGTAGCGACGGTCTTGTTCATGTGACTGCTCCTGAGTCGTTTAATTTCTTCATCCATCTAACCCCGGCAACCCCGCGGCGCCTTCCTCCAATAAATATCTGAGGACGAGCGAATCGACGATTGTTTCGACCGGCGCGCGCTGGTCGGTGAACACAACGTCCGACTCTGTTGGCGGCGCCAGGTTGTCGATTGCCGTTTCCAACGATCGGTCAAGCAACGGATCGACGCCGGCGGGCAGCTGCTGCCGGTTGCGCAGCAGGTTTTCCGTCGTCGTGGGCTGCACCGTGGCGACCAGGATCGTATTCAGCGAACCTGGCACGTCGATGGCGTGCACGGAGGGGAAGACGACCTCCAGCGTCGCCGTCATCGCCGCCACCAGGCGCCGGTCCTCAGGCACGCGCCCCACGTTGACGGCGACAATGCCGTCGTCGTTCAGACGTGCACGTACTTCCTCGAAAAACTCGCGCGTTGTTAAATGCCAGGGGATATATGGGACCTTGTAAGCGTCGATGGTCACCAAATCATAAGGACCGTGAAGACGGTTCATCTGGTACCGTCCATCGCCGACGATGACGTTGATATTCTCTTCATTGAGGGCGAAATAATCACGGGCGACTGCCACAACTTCCGGGTCTAGTTCGATGCCATCGACGTCAATCGGGCCAAAGACACGCGTAAACTGCTTAGGAATTGTGCCCGCCGCCAGCCCAACCACGGCCATGGAATCAATCGGTTGTTGGGACACACTTTCGTTAAAGTACGGCGCAGCCAGCATGATGCTCCATACAGAAATGCGCGGCACGCGCCCCTCGTCGCAATAGTAAGAGTGGTATGCCTGCCCTTCGTTGAGCAGCAGGTAGTTGCAATCATCGCGACGAATGACCTGAATGTAATTGTACGCCGATTCCGTCTCGTAAATCTGCCCCGGATAAGACTTCAGCGTCCCCTGCATACCCCATACCGCCGTTGGAATGAGGAGCAAGGGTAAGATGAGCGCCCCTAGGGCCACGCGCCGCTGCGTCTGCCATAAACCCCACAAGCCGACGAGAAGTAGAAACCCACCAAAGAGGACGGCGGCCCAGCGCGAACCTGCGAGGGGAATGACCAGCAGCACTGGCAGGTAAGTGCCTAGAAGGCTGCCCCACGTCGAAATGGCATATATGAGCCCGCTAATGCGCCCCGCTTCGCCCACGTCGCGCACTGCCAGGCGGATGGCAAACGGCGAAAGGCAACCCAGCAGCGTGATGGGAATGGCCAGCGTTACAATAACGGCGAGGAGCGAACTCAACAACGCGCCGGCGTTTACAGCCGCCAGCGCCGAGGCCGCTGTTCGCAAAATGACGCTGGCCAGCAACAGGAAAAAGACACTGGAGAACCCCGCGACAGTCACGATGCCATAGAATAGGCGCGGTGAGGGCCGGCGATCGGCGAGCCAGCCACCCAAAAAGTAGCCCGCGGTCAGGAACAGGAGCACGAGGCCGATCACATTGGCCCACACAATATTCGACGTGCCGTAGACGGTCTGCAACATGCGGCTCGTCGTGAATTCCACGGCTAACGTCGTCATGCCGCCCACAAACACGGTCGCGTACAGATAGCGTCGATTTATGATTGAACTCCTCCAAAGGTCACGGCAGCTCAAAACGCTGCAACATCTCGTCGACGGTCAGATGCTCTCGGTTGCGCAAAATGATAGGCATCGGCTGATCATACACCGTAAAGCTCTCATCTGCCTTACCCGGCGTCAAATCGGCGTAGGAATCCAGGAAGTCGCGGACGGGTGGTGGCTTCACAAGGCCGGTTTGACCAAAGCGGTCGGGCCATAAGGCAACCCCCGCCAGCTGCGGGCTGCGCCCGGTCACAAAAACGACTTCAAATCCCAGATCGCCGGAAAAGAGTCGCTCGTAGTATTGGTGTGAGAGCGGATAATAGCCTGGCAGACGCGCCACCACGCCGTAACCACGATTGGACGAAAGGGTCACATAGTCTGCCTGCGCCAGGCGCTCCAGGTTGCCCGTGAGTTTTTCGACGTCGTCCGCAGCCAACGTGCCCGAGAGCCACGTAAGCTCTGTGTACTGGTAAATATGGCGGTTGCGGAAACGGCCGTCGATTTCCATGCTGCTGGGCAACGGGTCGTCCCACATCTCGCCTGCGATAAGCGCGCCCGACGGTACGTTCTCATACATCCATCTCGACGCCGCGTTCCACGGATGCACCTCTGCGTACATATTGACAAAAGCGACCGCATAGAGCGCCGTTCCCAACAGCACCACGCCTACGACAGCGTAACGTCGGCCCCGGTGCGCAATATTCCAGAGGAGAGCCGCCGCGTAAATCATGAGGAACGGTGTCAACGGCTGCATATAGCGCATGAACTTGGCGAAGAAGCTGCCTGTGACCAGGAAGTATGGGAGCGTCCAGGCCAACGTTACCAGCTCTCCGCGCCCGGCAAACCCTGCTGTATCAGACCACGGCGTTTCCTTTCGCGCTCGCAGGCGGCGCAGGCCACGAACCATGGCCCAGGCAAATCCGGCAAAGGCCGGCACGCCCAAGAGATAACCCATGCCCCAACGCAACTGCATCACGACAGGATAGACGTACGGCCACGTGCCCACGTATTGGCGCGTAAAGTCAAAGGCGAAATCGCCGCGCACCATGGCGCTCTGACGTGTCACATTGTCCAGATAACAAGACCGCCAGTCCAGCGCCGGGATGGTCAGAGGACCCAGCCGCATGCGCGGTGAAATGACTTCACAGGTCCAATCTAACAGGGCAAAGGGATTGGTAAGCGCAAAGGTGGCCGCAACCAGAACAAGGCCCAGCACAAAGGCGACGCGCCGGGACACTTGCTCCGGCCCATCCCGGAGGGCCAGCGCCGCAGCAAGTGGTAGGACGAGCAAGATGGCCGAAAATTTGGAGCCAACAGCCAGACCAATGGCCACAGCGGACAAGATGAGCGACCATGTGAAGTCGCGTGCAGAGTCCGCATCTAGGAGGCGGACGTTGCCGTAGACGGCGGCGAGCGTGAAAAATGTGAGATAGGGGTCGACGGCAAAAAAATGCGCCAGCTGCACGTGCATCACATTGAGCGCCAGAAAACCGGCTGCCAGAAGAGCGACGGTCCGACCAAATAGCTGCCTACCCAAGAGATAGACGAGCCACACGCTTCCGACGTCAACCAGGGCTGTCAGCGCGCGGACGACGGCGGTCAGGTGATCAAACTCACTATGTCCGGCGCCATTCAGCAGGTCGCGGGTGAGTAGCCAATACGACGGTAGAACCGTGCGCGCGGCCGGGGCCACTCCCTCGACAACGCGCGTCGCCAGCACGCCAAGATAGAGGGGCACATGCCCGTAGGCAAACGAGCGTGGCTGATCCTGCAAGACCACGATTCCCTCGCTCTCGGCATCGGCGGGCCAGTAGAAGGGATTAA
>CAYSMQ010000422.1:0-4439 GCA_964432035.1 uncultured Ardenticatenaceae bacterium | reverse complement strand
GCCGGCTTCCAGCGTAACCACAGGCTCCATGGCAGCAGCACAGTTGTTGTCGAAGTAGTGTCCCTGCCACAACGCTGGCCCGTTGCCTTTCCCCGGTGTGTAACTGACCCAGCCGGCGTCTATCTGCCGTGTATGGCCGGAGGCGATGATTCGGCTGGCCCTTATCAGGTCACGCGGAAGCCCCATCATATCGCTGAAATCGTTGCCCGTGCCCAGAGGTAGGATCCCCAGGGGACATGTGGCCTCTTCTCCGGCTGCCAGCAGCAAACCATTGACAATCTCATTGACCGTGCCATCGCCGCCGGCGGCGACGACGGCACCGTACCCGGTGTCAGCAGCAGCCAGGGCTTCTTCCCTCCCCTGGCCGGCCCGGCTCAAGACCGTCAGGTCATAGTGTAGGCCGGCCGCATTCAGCGCCTCCCGCACGGCTGCCGTACGCCTGCCGGCCCGAACTCCGTTGGCATATGGATTGAGAATGACTTTAATTTTCATTCCGCTTTCTCCCGGTTGTCTACCATGATGATAGCGTCAGGCGACTGGTCCCGGTGTGTCGCCAGCGTGCGCTGTTGTGCGAATTTCTGCGCTTTCTTCGGGACGCTCTGGGAGAACGGGCCAATCCTGTGTTAAGATAGAATCGTACACCGCCTTGTAGCCTGCCTCTCGTGCTCTAGGGCGTAAAGACGTAACGGTTTCTTTGACAAGGGTGGGTGAAGGATGGCAAAAAGCGCGCCGCTACCGCCAATCGAAGAATTACACTCGGCCGTGCATCAGGCATTGAGAACCTGGAATCAACTGGATAGCAGCGAAGAGGAGTTGCTCGCCTTTTTGCTGTTAGTACAGAAGGCGCGGACGGAGAATGCCGAGACGAGCGGCCGTGGGAGCCGGCGCGAGGCAACCAATCGTGTGCTTGAGAGCGCCATCGCCACCCTTGCTGAATCCGACGAACGGGCGGCGACGTTGCTTCGGTCGCGGTTCATCGAGGAAGAGATTACGCGCCGTGTCGCCGTTCGCCTGCATGCCAGCGTGGACCAGGTCAATCGGTGGCAGCGGGCCGCCATCACCGATCTCGCGCGCATTCTCCAGGATCGGGAAAAAGAGGCGCGGGCCGCGCGCCTGCGCCGGCTAGAAACAGTGCTCCCCTCACCTACCTATACGCGCCTCTTTGGCTTCGAGGGGGCAAAGAAGGAAGTAAGCAATGCGTTGCTGCGCGCGGGAGAGCCCTGGTCGGTAACCATCGCCGGCATCGGCGGGATAGGCAAGACTAGCCTCGCCCATGCAGTGGTTCGCGACGTCATCCAGACCCTGGCTTTTGAACGCGTTTGCTGGTTGCGCGCGCCCGCGCCACAGCAGACAGACGGGGACGGGTTGGACGCGGCCCCCACTTACCAGCGCTTACTGCAGTTGCTGGCCGAACAGATCTGGCCGGAGGAACCTGGTGTGGCGTCGTCGGCCGCGCGGGAGCGCCGACTGCGCCATGCGCTGCGAGCAAGACCCTATCTGATCGTCATCGACAACCTGGAGGACGAAGAAACGACCGCCTATGTCCTGAACCAGATACGCTCGTTGACGACGCCAAGCAAGTTCTTGCTGACCGCACGCGCCCATCCGGCCGTTGCAGCGTCCACTTACTTCGTCTCCCTCGACGAGCTCCCCGAGGAGGAGGCCACGGCCCTCGTACGAGACTATGCAGACACCATCGGCCTGACCGCTTTAACCGAGGCTGACCCGGCAACGCTGGCGGCCATCTATGAAGTAACGGGCGGCAATCCGCTGGCCCTCAAATTGGTGGCGAGCCTGGCAGCCGTGCTGCCTCTGCCGCAGATTCTGGCCGACCTGCAGCGGGTTCGCCCAGGCCCGATAGAAGATCTCTACCGTAACATCTACTGGGAATCCTGGCGCACGCTTAGCGAACGGGCGCGCACTCTCTTACAGGCCATGCCGCTGGTAGCAGAATCGGGCGCCCGGCCCGCCCAGATGCAGGCCATCAGCGACCTCTCCGAAGACGACTTCTGGCCGGCCGTGACTGAACTCGTCGCCCGCTGTCTGCTCGAGGTACACGGCGCGCTCGATGAGCGACGCTACAGCATCCATCGCCTCACTGAAACATTCCTGCGTACCGAGATCATTCATTGGCCCGAGTAAATGCAGTGGTTATGAAATCGTACGAAAGCGGTGGCCGGGAGGTAATGATTGCCACACCTCAATTTAGACGGAGTGTCGCCGACAACCTGAAATTCTGGCGGCAGACGGTGGACGGCGTCAACGAACGTAACGTTCGCGTTCTCAGTTCTGAGTGGGAGAATGTGCGCCGGGCCGTGCGCTTCGGGTCAGGCCTGTCGCAGACGTGGCGCGATGCTGCATCGCTCGTCGTTCAATGTTTTGACCTGATCGAACAACGAGGAACCTGGTCCGCGTGGATTCCGCTCCTGGAGGAGCTGGTCGGCCGTTGTGATGAAGGCGACACGGCGTTGCGCGGCCGGTTGCTCAATTCGCTCGGTTCGTTCTACCGGCGAGAGCACCAGCTTGATGAAGCCTTGCGCACACACCGCGCGGAAGAAAGCGTTGGCCACGAACTGCAGGATAAGAGCCGCCTGGCCCACGCCCGGCTGAACCTGTGCAAAACGTATCGTCTCTTGCACAATTATGACAAAGCGGAACAGAATGGATGGACTGCATTGCAGCTCTTTTCTGAGCTTGGCAGCGCGCCGGAGAAGATGGGGCCGACGTTCAATGAATTAGGGCTCATCGCTCACAGTCGGGGCGACCTTGCCAGTGCAGAGCATTATTTGACGCAGGCGGCCGCCTGTTTCCGCCCCCAGACGCGTCCCGTCAGCCGGGCGCGCACGTTGCAAAACCTGGCGAACGCACAACAGGCGGCGGGAGAAACCGAACTGGCCCTGCAAAACTATCAGGAAGCAGCATCGCTGTTGAAATCGACCGACTGTGAGCTGGACAAAACGAGGCTGCAACTTTCGCTCGGCACCCTTTACCTGACGCTGGGTCGCTTACAGGAAGCGGAAGCTGCTTACCGGCGTGCGAACTCCACCTACTTGCAGCGGTCGGGCCACGTCTATTACCAGGCGATGGTGGCCAACAATCTGGGCAACGTCTACCTCGCCAGGGGCCAACTGGCGGATGCAGAACGGTGTTTGCAGGTGGGCGCTTCCTTATATCGCCAGATTAACGCCCGGCTGATGCTGGCCAACACCCTCGGCGATCTGGCGCAAACGAGGGCGGCACAGGGAAAAACGGCCGCCGCCCGTTCCCTTTATGACGAAGCGTTGAGCATTACCGCTGCCTTCCCGGACGACGCCTGGGGGCGAGAGATGGACGAGACGTTCCGCGAGGCGCGCGACGGGTTGCGGGATAAGTGACGACAGTGGCCAACCGGCGCCGGTTGGCCACTGCCCGTGTGCTACATGCCCCCGGCTTAGCCGCCGCAACCGACTTCGGCGGCGGCGCAGGTGGCTCCAGCGAGAGCTTCAGGAACGAACGGAGGGCTGGCGATAATGAATGCTACGCCGGCTACCAGCAACAGGTGGGCAATCTTTTTCCTAATGGCTGTGAACATCTTGTGCCTCCTCACATTGGCTATGAGGGCACATTGAGCCTGGCGCCCGGATCGGCTTCTTGCCCATCCGCTCATGAGATGCTCAACGGCCTACGTCAGATTCGACTGATAGGTGCCGGCCGGTCTATCAATGCTTCAAGCCTAAGCGACAGGTAGTTGGGCGTGAAGTGGGTTCCACTTAAATTCGCTCAGGGAACACTTAAGAAGGGAGGAACGGTGGCCCGGAATGGGTAGTAAGAACAGTTTCGGACAGTTGCTGCGTTTCTACCGGCGGCGTGGTCACGATCCCCGGCGGGGCGGGCTGCTGACGCAGGAGCGTCTCGGTGAGTTGCTGGGCAATGAGCTGGGCCACGCAGGCTATTCGGGCGCTGCCGTCAGCGATTGGGAAAGGGACAAGAGCAAGATTGACGAAGAGGACTGGTTCGTACTCCTCGCCCTGGTCACCGTCTTACACCGCAGTGGCGGATTGAAATCCGCGGCTATGGCCGGCAGGGCCGAACATACGGCAAGTGCCGCCAATACGAGCTGGCGCATCACAATGACTCCAAAAATCGGATGAGAGACTGGCGGTCCTCGGGTGTCGACGCAACGACCTTGTTCCGGGCCGGCTCCGCTTCACCACCATGCCACAGGATTGCTTCCAGCAGATTGCGTGCCCGCCCGTCATGCAGGAACCGTGTGTGATCGTTGACCGTCCGCGTCAGCCCTATACCCCATAGTGGCGGCGTGCGCCATTCACGCCCGCTCGCGTCGCCCACCGGGCGGTCGTCGGCAAGCCCCTCGCCCATGTCGTGCAGCAGGAGATCGGTATAGGGCCAGATGAGCTGGAACCGGTGGGCCGGGTTCCCGGCATTCCGGCTGGTGACGA
>CAYSMQ010000421.1:0-4463 GCA_964432035.1 uncultured Ardenticatenaceae bacterium | reverse complement strand
ACAGCCCCGCCGCAGGCTGCCGTCAACAATGCCACGGCAAGCAGAAGCACAATAACCGGAACTTGTCTCATAGGTTGCACCTCGTTTGGGTTCGTAGTCGTTTTAGTCAGAATTTGAGCATTTATTGTAGTCACCGCCTGTTTGCATTGCATTAATCGTACAATTGACATAGACGACGCGTAGTGAAATCGGATGTCTCCTAACTCCCCCCGCACCGCTCGCCTGCAGTGCAAGAGATCCGATTTCTTTCTTTAAGCTGCGAACTGAGCGCCGGCGCTACTTAGGCTATAATTAGGTACTGATTGGCGTCTCCACACGAGGACAAACCCTATGAACCAGAAAAACCGCTGGGACCGACTCTCTCGCCATGTCGAAGCGCTCATGGCAAAACACAACGTCCCCGGCGTTAGTGTCGGGATCTACAATGCCGGCGAGATTATCTCCGATGGATTCGGCGTTACCAGCGTCGAGAACCCTTTGCCCGTGACCAATAAGACGCTGTTCCAGATCGGATCAATTACCAAGACGGTCACCGGCACGGCTGTTATGCGCCTCGCCGAAATGGGGAAAATCGAGCTGGATGCAACGGTACGCTCCTATTTCCCTGACTTCAAGGTATCCGACGAAGAGGCATCGGCGAAGGCCACGATCCGGCACCTTTTGACCCACACGTCAGGCTGGCTGGGTGACTTCTTCATTGATACAGGTCCGGGCGACGACGCCGGGGCCAAATATGCAAGGCGAATGGCCGACCTTGAGCAAATGTCGCCGGTTGGGTCCAGATTCTCTTACAACAATGCAGGCTTTTATCTCCTCGGCTATCTCATTACCTTGATTACGGAGAAACCGTTCGAGGAAGCCCTGAACGAACTGGTCCTCGAGCCCCTGCAACTGGACAATTGCTTCCTCCGTCCAGGCGATGTCATCGTCCACCGTTTTGCCGTCGGTCACCGGGTACAAGACGGCGAAGCAACCATTGCCCAGCCCTGGGCCCTTCCCCGAGCCGTCTACCCCGCCGGTGGCTTAATATGCAACGTGGACGAGCTCCTGAAGTACGCCGCATTCCATCTGGGAGATGGAAAGACGCCTGACGGCGAACGGCTATTAGAAACGGAATCTATGGCCATGATGCAGACGCCTCAGAAGCGTATCTGGGGCGATAAAGAGACCGTCGGCCTCTCCTGGTTTATAAACGTCGAGCAAGGAACAAAAGTTGTTTCTCACGGCGGGGGCACGGTCGGTCAGATTACAACCCTACAATTGATTCCGGATCATGAATTCGCCTTTGCCATTCTTACAAACGCCGGCAGCGGCGACCACGTAATCAACGCCACTCGCAGGTGGATTCTGAAGGAATACCTTGGTATTGAAACGGACGACGCGGAACCCATCGATGTGCCTGTAGACAAGATGAAAGAATGCGAAGGTCGGTACAGACTACCGCGCCTCAAATACATAGACATTCGTCTCCTTGGCGAGAGGCTCATCGCCCAAGAAGTACCCACCGGCGGTTTCCCCACCGAAGATACCCCACCGCCCCCCGCGCCCCCACCGTATACACTGGCCTTTGTGGAAGAGGACAGGCTGGTCGCGCTAGATGGCCCCTTCAAAGACACGAAACTGGAGCTAATCCGCGATGCCAGCGGCACCGTTAAATGGCTGCGCCGTGGACGTCGGCTGTATAGCAGAGAGCCCCTTGAGTGACCGTTTTCGCGGTCGCCATTGGCTGTTTGTGCAATTTGTCACAAACAGATGTTTCGGCTATACTGTACAGTGTAAGTAGAAGCAGATAATCAGTTCACCGGGAGTCCATGATTGTCTGACCGGTTCTTAGAGCCGGCAATTGGAGGGGGTATGAGCCGTTGGTTTTCTGCAACACCTTTCTGGACCTGGATAATCATTGCCGCCATCACCGGCGGCGTCCTGGGACTGGGCGGTTACACCTTTCTCTACGCCGAAGGCGGGTCCTACCTCTCCGACGATCCGTCCGCCTGTGTCAACTGCCACGTCATGCGCGACGTGTACGACGGCTGGCACAACGGCACGCACAAAGCCGTCGCCGCCTGCAACGATTGCCACACCCCCCACCGCTTTCCCGACAAGTACGTCGTCAAAGGCATCAACGGCTGGAACCATAGCGTGGCCTTCACCACCGGCGCGTTCCACGAGCCCATCCGCATCACCGGCCTAAACCGCGAAGTGGCCCAGGAGAACTGCCTCTATTGCCACGGCGATCTGGTTGTGGCCATGGGCCACGAAGCCGCAGACGACCCTACCGACTGCCTACGCTGCCATGAAGGCGTGGGCCATGGCAAGTAAAGGAGCACAAGAAATGGCTGCAGGAGACGCTGAACAACCAAACAGGCGCAGGCAAATCGCCTTGCTTGCCGCCGCTTTTGTCGTGGGCATGCTCCTCATGGGCGGCATCGCGGCGCTGCTCACCAACATCCAACAACGCAAAGCCGAAGCCGTGGAGTATCCCTTGCGTGTGGTAGAGATCGCACCCGACGAGCTCGATCCCGCCGTCTGGGGCCGGAACTTCCCACGCCAGTACAACACCTTCCTGATGACGGAGGATGACACCATTGAAACGCCCTATGGCGGCTCCGTCCCCTACAGCAAGCTGGAGCGCTATCCGGCGATGACGCGGCTGTGGGCCGGCTACGCCTTCGCCATCGATCACAGTGAGGAGCGCGGTCACTACTACGCGCAGATTGACCAGGCACAGACCGAGCGCGTAACGGCCGTCTCCCAACCGGGCGCCTGCGCCAACTGCCACGCCGCCGAAGCGCCGGGCCTCATCGAAGAGATGGGCTGGGAGACCTTCAACCACACGCCTTATAACGAGCTGGTCGACGATCTGCACACGGGCACCTCCTGCGCCGACTGCCACGATCCACAGACCATGGACCTGCGCATCACGCGCCCCGCCCTGCTCAATGCGCTGGAAACGACCGACGTCGAGGTCGAGGATTTGACGCGCCAGGAGATGCGCACATACGTCTGCGCCCAATGCCACGTAGAGTACTACTTTGAGGGCGAGAACAAGCTACTCACCTTCCCCTGGGAACAGGGCCTGACCGTTGACGACATCGAAGCGTACTACGACGAGGAAGAATTCACGGACTGGACCCACGCCGAAACGAACGCCGGCATGATCAAGATCCAGCACCCCGAATTTGAGATGTCCAGCACCGGGCTCCACGCGCGTTCGGGCGTGGCCTGCGCCGACTGCCACATGCCCTACGTGCGCGACGGCGCTGTTAAGGTCTCCGACCACTGGCTGCGCAGCCCGCTGGACAACGTCAACAACGCCTGCCAGACTTGCCACCAGCAGGATGAAGAAGAGCTGAGGCAGCGCGTGCTCACCATTCAGGACAACACCGCCCAGCTCCTGCGGCTCAGCGAAGAAGCCATCGTCGACGCCATCGACGCCATCAACGTAGCCCAGGAAGCCGGCGCCAGCGATGAAGAACTGGCGCAGGCGCGCACCTTACATCGCCGCGCCTCGTTGCGTTGGGATTTTGTCTCTTCAGAGAACAGCACCGGCTTCCACAGCCCGCAAGAATCGGCGCGCATCCTGGCCATGGCCCTCGACTTCGCCCGCCAGTCACAACTGGAAGCGGAGCGCCTGACCGCTGGGACCGGTCCAGACGTGTCGGCTAGCGCTCGATAAAGAGCGCACAGACGGCATTTGAGGAGCCGCTACACAATCAGAGTCCATGGCCTTTACAAAGTGGCGCTAATCGATGTGCCCGGCTTACGCCACCCGCGCGTCGTGTCGCGCGCCTGAACGGGCCTTTTCTGCCCGGTTGACGGGCTCGCGGGCGGCGATGGCCTCGGCGATGTAGGCCGCGTCCCTGCCCACGCCACCGACCAGCACGGAGGCCAGCGAAGATTGGAAGAATAGGCCCATAAAGTACAGGCCGGGCACGCTTTCTACCACGCCGCGCTCGTGTCGCGGCGCGCCATCGTCGTCGAAGATCGGCAGGTCGATCCAACCATAATCCGGCCGGAAGCCCGTGCACCAGATCACGTTGGCCACGTCGAGGGCGCGGCCGTCTTCCAGCAGCGGCGCCCCGTCCTGCACGCCCACCGTCCTGGCGTGGACGCGCTGCACACCCGCCGCTTGCAGGTCGTCGGGTCTCACCCGCGCCAGCGGCACGCCGCCCATCTTCAAGAACTTTGGTCGCAGCTTGCGCCCGATCGGCGTTTCCACGCTCAGCACACGCGAAAAAGCGAACCACATCAGCGGCACGATCAGACGGTCCAATCTACTACCGGGACGGGTCGGTTCGCTACCCGGGTGCCTGCCAGACAGCCAGACCTCGTGGCTCTGCGCCAGTTCAAGGGCGATTTCCGCGCCCGAGTTGGCCGCGCCGACGACCAGCACAGGGCCCCCTTTCAACTGCGCGGGATTCTGATACGCCTTGGAATGGAGCTGCACGATGTCCGCATCAAGG
>CAYSMQ010000420.1:0-4484 GCA_964432035.1 uncultured Ardenticatenaceae bacterium | reverse complement strand
AGCTCCGGCAGCCATAAGAAGAACACATCTTCCTGCAGCCCGCTCAAGGCGCCTGCCTGCAGAGAAAATCTACGGGCCACCGCCATCAGGCGCGTGGTCTCCGAGCGCACCGCCTCCCGCTTGCGCGCCGCTTCTGCCGCCGCCGCCAGCTCGCGCTCTGTGCCCGCAGCCTCCTTGGGAAAACGCGCCACATAGCGCTCCCATGCCGCCCTTTTCTGTGCCTCGCGCTGTGCCAGCATCGCCGGAACGTCCATATCCGACACCGTCGCCAGCTGGCGGTCCAGCCATTGCGCATCTTCCGCCGGACGGGCCCACGCCACCTCAAACTCATTCGCGCCGCGGTGCCCGTATCGTCGCAGGTACGCCTCGCGGCTCATCTGGTCATTTTGCACGCGCCACAAGCCCAACAACGGCCCCAGACTTTCCAGCTCCTCGCCGTCTGTGCTCACACCCGATAGCAGCAAATTCGCCTCTTCCTCGTCCACCTGCGTCAGCAGCTTGCGCCGCAAAGGCCGGTAGATGTTCTCGTAGCGCGACGTAGCCACCTGCAGCATCTGGAAAGTCTCGCGCAGGAAGGGCTCGAACGCCTCCTGCCACAGCGTACGTAAGTCCTGGGGCGTCCCTGTTGCGTCGATGGCTGCCTCCAGCGCGCGAACCCGTTGCGGCATCTCCGTCAAAAACGATGGCAGCCGCCGCGTATTCCACGCGCGACGCCACACGGCGCGCAGGGCAAAGGGTACAAAGCTGCGTAGCACGTCCAGCCGCGAGAAGGGAATCAGGGGGACGTCGACGTCTTCGGGCAGGTTCCCAAAAAACTCCTCGGTCTCGTGATTCATCCGTTCGCGGCTGAACCCCAGCGCCTTCATCATAGAAGCGAACAGGCTCAGGTTAACGTACAATCGCCCGCCGATATTGCCCGCCAGACGGTGGTCGCCGGGCAACGGATTGCCAAACGTCTCGTCGAAATAGATCTGCACCAGCGACCAGGTCAGCGGCGTCATCACTTCCGGCAGCGCTTCGCCGAAGTTGGCATTGGACCACAAATAGTCGCCGGCGCGACTATCGTTCCACAGTCCCGTGCGCGGGTCGTAAGGCTGCATGGTCGAAATCGGCCGTGACTGCAGTAGCCACAACTTTCCACCGGCAATAGCCCACTCCACGTCCTGCGCTCCATGCAAGTCGCGCTCCAGACGCCGGCCCAACTTGAACAGCTCGCGCGCATAAGGACGCAACGCCGGCGGCCCCTCATAGGCGCCTTTTGGCCAGCTCAACGTGAAGCGTTCGCCGCTCACGTCGCCCGATACCAGCCTATCGCCCAACCCAGACACGAAGTTGCCCACCATACGCGCCCGGTTGCCCGACACGGCATCGGCCGTGAATAGCACGCCCGCCAGCGTTGCGGGAACCATGCGCTGCACAAACACGCTCATCTCTTGCGCCGTGTCCAGCTGCTGCGCTTCTGCGTAGGCGGCAGCGCGCGCGTTGTGACGCGAACGATAGACATCTTCAATCGCCTTCCGCAGCGCCGCCTCCCCCGCTACATTTAGCACCGTTTCGAACTCGCCGGCAAAGGAAGCCGTCGCCGAATCCTCGGCCTGCGCCGAGGAGCGCACGGCGAACGGGCCATCCAGCTCCGCGGCACGCCGCCGCACCCTCTCCCAGGCGCTTTCGTGCAGCCGTTCGCCGTCAAACGCCTCGCTGGTGATCACAAAGCCATCGGGCACCGGGTAGCCGGCCTGCGCCAAGCGCGCCAGGGTATTCGCTTTCCCACCGGCCATTGTCTCATCATCGCTAGGAATGTTGTCTAATGTCCAGATCATTGTTCAATCTCCTCGGCGCCACCCCATGAATGCATTGACTTCGTACACCTATATTTATTTTTAGGCATACCTAAAATAATAGACGAAAGCCAGAAGGATGTCAAGTTGTAAATATATGAAAGCTCCAAGTTGTCATGTGATTGGGATGAGGGCCCACACAGGACTGGCTCGAAACCAGCCGGTTATTCCCAACCCCCTGCTCCGGGTCCCACAATATCTAGAAGGAGTCTCTGAATTTTTGGCGCCGCAGATTCGGCTTACCCCTTGGGTGATAGGGATTAAAGGGATTGGCCATACGGAGGTTTAGTATGGCTCACGTAGTGTAAACAGCTATCTTGCGTCAAGCGAGATGCGGCTTATGCTGTATGCTATCAGCAAGATGTCGCGCCGATGGTGTCGGCAACTAACAGAGTAAATCGAGTCAACGACCTCGCTGCCAGAAGATTTGACTCTAGAAAACAAAACACCACCTGGCGTCTTCGTGAAGAGCGTAAAACGTAAAGCGTGAGCGGAGGTGTCACATGTGGTCAACCCTGTGTTCTAGGCAAGTTATTGGCGTTTGCTGCTTTTTGTTGCTGTTGTTAGCAGCTTGCGCTCCTGAGAAGGAAACAAATCTGCGAGCGACGGGAGCGGCTGCCCTGGCCGAAGCTTCACCGCTACCGGCTACAGCGACTGTACCTCTCACTGAGCCGTCGCCAACAGTAGCGACTGCAGTCACTACTGCCGAAGCGGCGACTGCCGGCCCGGTAGCGACTTTTGAGCCTACCTCTGTGCCCACTGTGGTCGCCACACTCCCGGCCGACCTGCCGGTGATTGGGCCGGAAAATGCCGCTGGGCTCATCGAACTGGCCCGCTTGGGCAAAGGCCGGATTGAAAGCATCGCCTGGTCGGTCGATGGCGCAACCTTTGCCGTTGCCGGGCCCATCGGAGTTTATCTCTACGATGCGGCGACGCTGCAGGAAGTAGGCAACTTTGACGCCGGAGAACAGGGCGCCATCTACGGCTCCCGTTTGAGCCCCCAAGGGGATATCCTGGCGTTGTTACGTTGTAGTGCGGGAGATTGTATCGTGGAGTTATGGCAGACTGCCGGCGGCCAGTTGATTCGCGCCTTCTCTACACTCGATCAGTTGCCTGTCTTTACGACTGATGGACAAACCATCATCTTCGTGCAGTCTGCGGATTCCAAAACACCACGATTGGTATGGCAGGACGTCCGCACCGGCGAGATCCAACGCACGGTACAACTCGAATTCCTACAGTGCTGTGTGCTCACATTGAGTCCCAGTGGGGACATGCTGGCAGAGGTGGGAGGGAAGGCACGCCTATGGGACACGGGCAGCGAGCAACTGCGCCACACGATGGCAATGTCGTCTACCTTGGCGGCTTTCAGCCCACAAAGTGACTTGCTGGCCGGTGTCTATCTCAATGGTCTCCATCTCTGGGACGTGAAAAGCGGCCAACTGCTGCACGCCCTGGAAAGGCATACAGGCTCCGTGGAAAACATTTTGTTTAGTCCCAATGGCCGTATCCTGGCCATAGGCAGCGCCGGCGATCGCACGGTGCAACTGTGGGATACGGGCAGCGGCCAACTTCGCCAAGTGCTTACGAACAACAACGGGCAATCGATGGCCTTCAGCCCCGATGGGCGCCAACTGGCTGTTGTCGGCGGTGGGAATAGGGAGTGGGGCGGGAGCAAGGTGTTGTTCTACGACACAGAAACAGGGCAACTCCTACGCACGTTGGTTGGCTACAACATCACAACGGGCGTTGCCTTCACGCCCGATGGCAACAGCCTCATCGCTGCGGGGGGCTACGAAGCCCAGACCTGGGATGTCCACAGCGGCGAACTGCGGCAAGCACAGGCAAGCGATCTTCCTATCTGGAGCATCGCTCCCAGCCCGGACGGCAAATTGATGGCCTGGGGTGGCGGAAAGCACAAATACATTGATGGCGACGAGCAACTGTACATCGTACAAATGTGGGACGTGGCTACTGGCCAACCCCTCTACACACTTCAAGAGCAGGATGGCGTCGTATTCCAGGTGCTCTTCAGTCCAGATGGACATCTACTGGCCACCTGGAATGACGTCAATAGCCTGGTTAAGCTGCGGCAGACCAGCAACGGCGAATTACTGTTCAGCCGGCATGCCAGTAGTGTTGCCTTCCATCCCAACGACCGGCTGTTTGCCATTGACGCGCGTGATATCTACGACGAGGGCGACGTGAGCTTGCAGTTGTGGGACCTGGAAACCTTTACTCTTCTGCGCACGCTCCCTGGATTGTCCGCCCCCGTCACCTTTAGTGCCGATGGCCACATCGTTGCCTCCGGCCCGGCGGTCACCACAGGTCTGTGGCGGGCTGACGCGGGCGATCTCTTGCTCCCATTTTCAGAGGGAGACGTGGGCATGGGCTATGATCCGAGAGGCGCCGTCCTTAGCCCCGACGGGCAGCTTCTGGCCCTAAGGAACCGCTCTGACTTCCTGGAACTCTGGGATATGAGTACAGGCCAGGTCTTGTGGGCCTCAGGTCATGTCGTATCGGTCGCTTTCAGTCCAGACGGCCGCTTGCTGGCCACGGGCAACCGGGATGGCACTCTAAGCTTGTGGGGGTTAAGACCTTAGCTAGCTGTGGGGCGCGGCCGTGTGTAGAAATTGTAGCTCCTTG
>CAYSMQ010000419.1:0-4494 GCA_964432035.1 uncultured Ardenticatenaceae bacterium | reverse complement strand
CCGCGCTCGACAATTTTGCGCCAGAGTTAATGACTGTACCCCGGCTGATGTTCAACAGGCTGGCAATCCGCTGCTGGCTGAGGCCATCGGCGCTCCTGGCGTGCTCGCTCGTCAGCCACTCCCCGGGGGAAGTTCTCCCGCAAGGTATCATCGCTTGCCGATACCTGTGGCCCGCCATTTGCCAGTTGGCTCCGGAGTCGAGGATAGAGCTCCTGGAGGGCACGCTCCGTTGCTTCGCCCAGGTTCTTCAGGAGGTGCCAACGGTCGGCGACTTGAACCGCGCCGAGTGCTCCTTGGCTGCCAAGCGAATACTCCAGGGAGCGGTCGCGCGCTACGACCTCGACGCCCGCATGTGCCTGCAACCAGATCTTCAGAGTATCCGCCGTGCGGTCCGGGAGAAGGTCGATGACACATCGTCGTTCGAGGTCGACGAGGATTGTCCCATAGACGTGGCCTTTTCTCATGGCCCAATCGTCCACGCCAAGTACGCTTGGCACAGGCCAATCATCTTCTGGATGACGCCGAATAATTCGCAGCATCGTGCTGCCGCTGGTCGGTATGGCCAGCTTGTGTGCTAATCTAGCGCCCGCCTGGCCACCGGCGGTCTGCGCGATATGGTACAGGCTGGTCAGAAGTCGATTAGTGACCCTTTGGTATGGTTGCATGAGACTCGGCAGGAGTTGGCTGAAGGTCTGCTTTTTACATGTGGAAGTCACACAGCGATAGCGTCTAACGCGCAGCTTGATGCGCACGCGCGTCTGCGCCACCGGTAAATCCAGCAGGGTGCGTTCATAGTAACCATGAATTGATCTTGAAAGCCCCTTACATCGGGGGCAGACTCCTGGCAAGCGCACCATCTGAGCGCGGATCTCAATTCCAGCGGCGCTACGTACGACAGATTCAATCTCACAGAAGGGCAAATCGAACGGAAGAGTACAGGGTTTCATGCCCTGCAACGCTATCTAATCCGACGCTCGCTGTCATCAACCACATAGTTTGACGAAGAACCCCAGAAGATAGGGTGACCGGGCCCGGCCTGCCCAGCGCCGGCCCCGCGCCCATGACCGGTAAACAAATCCTATATCATCATCTGATTAGTTCCAGTATAATATCCGGGTTTAGGCGCCCGACGTTGTCCGGCGTCTGCCCTATAATGTATCGAAACCAACCACAACGCGGGTTCAGCAATAGCGTTATCGTATGACAAAGAAGGTAGCGAAACACCTGGGAAAGGATTTTAACCGCCTATACTGGCTGCTCATTGGCCTGGTAGTGCTGGTTGTCCTGCTCGAGGCGGGCTTCCTTTTTCTCCTGACTCAGGCTGCACAACCGTCCTTGGGCGATTGGTTACCCACCATCATAATCGCCAACATCATGGGCCTCGGTCTCATCATACTCTTTCTGCTTTTGCTCAGCGGCCTGCGTGGTCGCGTAATCGGGCAAACCGAGGCATTGATGCAGGAAGAGCTTCACGAATTGCGCGCCGCCAATAGGCGCGCTCGCTCTTTGCAAGCCATGGCCTCTACCCTACGCGCCACACTCAGCTTCGAGCGCGTCGTGGAAGCGGCGCTTGAAGTTTGTAGCCTGACGCTAGAAGAAATGGGCGTGTCCGCCAACGCCTTAGTCGGCGCCGTGTTCCTCTATGAAGCAGATCGCCTCATACCCGTCGCCACCCGCAGCTTTCTTCCACACGACCACGATCAGCGCATAGACGGGCAAAAGGGCATTATCGCCGAAGCGCTTGGCGAAGCAGAGCCAACGGTGACCAACAGCCCGGGCGAAGACCCTGAGCTAAAGAAGTTGATTGCCTTTCAGGACTGTAAGACAGTCGTGTGCGTTCCTCTGCGCACCGGATTCCAGATCTTTGGCGCCATGATTATCGGTGCGCGACAGCCGGTGGAATTCGAACAGCCGCATCTGGACCTCTTTAATTCCGTAGGCGATCATGCCGTCATCGCCCTGCAAAATGCCAAGCTCTACCAGGATCTGAAGGCCGAAAAACAGCGCATCATCGAAGCAGACGAGGACGCGCGCAAGGAACTGGCCCGCGACCTACACGACGGCCCCACGCAAAGCGTCGCCGCCATTGCCATGCGCGTGAACTTCATTCGCTCGCTAATCAGCCGCGATCCAGAGCAGGCCATCGCCGAACTAGATAAGGTCGAGCGCCTGGCGCGCCAGACCTCGCAGGAGATTCGCGGCATGCTCTTCACGCTGCGACCGCTGGTGCTGGAGACGGAAGGTCTTGCCGCCGCCATAGAAGCAGTCATCTCGCGCATAGAACACGCGCACGGGCTGGCCATCCGTTTAATCGGTGGTGAAACCGGCGAATTGCTGGACGACCACGCACAAAGCATCGTCTTCTCCATCGTCGAGGAAGCGCTCAGCAACGCACGCAAATACGCCGAAGCGAACCTTGTCGAAGTCCGTCTCTGGCGTGAGGAAGACCTATTTGTAGCCCAGGTGAAGGACGACGGTGTGGGCTTCGACGTTCAAAGCGTGAACGCCAACTACAGCACGCGCGGGAGTCTGGGCATGGTCAACATGCGTGAAAGGGCAGAACGTGTCGACGGTTCTGTCAAGGTTGATTCAGAGCCGGGCAAGGGGACCACCGTCACGCTGGTCATCCCCCTGGAAAAGAACCGCAATCAGAACCCGCCGCACATCCTCAAGCAGCAGCGAGTCGCGCTCGGTCGCTAGCGCCCCATACCTACGCTGGACGACAATGTCGTTTTTCGGAAAACGTAACCCTCTCCTGGCCCTGGCGCTGGTTGCCCTGGCAGGATACCTTGTGTTGCCCCTCGCCTTTCCCCTGCTAGGTCAGTACGCTCGCGCGCCGTTGCAGGATATCCGGTCCTTCGCCCCCGGCGCCGGCGAAGGGTTGGCCTACACACTCCTATTCTTGCTTCTTTACGCCGTCTACTACGCAGTCTGGCGCCATACCTCGCTGAAGGGCGCCAGGCGATGGCAGATCTTCGTCCCCGTACTCCTCTTTTGCCTACCCCTTCTGCTCACCTATCCCATCAACGCCACAGACCTGTTCCGCTACTTCGTTCGGGGCCGGGTGACGGCATTCTACGGTGAAAGCGCATTCGCCGTGCCCCCCAGCGCCTTTCCCCAAGATCCGTTCTTGCCCCTCGCGGGACAATGGGCCGCAGCCACGTCTCCCTATGGCCCCCTCTGGGAACGGCTGGCGGCGACGGTTACCGTGTTGAGCGGGCAGAGATTGCTTCCCGGTCTTCTCATCTTCAAGGCCGTCGCCATCGTCGCCCACCTGGGGACTGGTTACGTGATCTGGCGCGCGGGAGAGAAACGGTCCAACGAACAGCAGGCCGCCGCAACAGTGCTCTGGCTGTGGAATCCGGCGCTGCTCTACATGTTTGTCATGGACGGCCATAACGACGCCTTAATGATTTTTTGGCTGGCGCTGGGCGCCCTGCTCCAGAGACAACGCCCCTTGTTGGGCATCTATGTTGCCGCTCTGGGCGCGCTAACCAAGCCCATCGGCGTCCTGGTTCTACCTTTTCTCGTCCTCGGCCATTGGCGCAGGCAGGATAGCCGGCGCGCACGCTGGCGCTATTTTCTGCTGGCGACAGGCGGTTCGCTCGTTTTGGCCTTTGCTGCATTCCTGCCCTTTGGGTCACCCTTTCAACTGGCAGTGCGTCTGGTAACCGAAGCCTCGGCATCCGTGGGCTTCTCACCCGGCGTGCTGCTCGTTCTGCTGGGCCAGCGCCTGAACTGGCTGGCGGACGTCGCGTTGGCCGTCGAAATAGGGACGGCAGCCTCGCTCTCTTTGTTCGGCCTGCTCACCTTGTTTCTGCTCTGGCGCACATGGCGCGGAATGCCCGTGACAAAAGGCATCGCAGCTACCTTTGCCGCCTACCTGATCCTGGCCTTTACCTTTCGCATCTGGTACAGTGCCTGGCCCTTCCTCTGGCTTATCCTCGACCGCGATGGCGATCGGCGCTGGCTCTCCGCCGGCTTCTGGTTCCTGCTGACGGCGCATCTTTCCGTCGTCGTTTACGGGCACCTGCGCGTGTATGCGCTGGCGGGCGATCTGGTGGCGGCGCACGTCATCGGCGTGCCCTTTACCTTTGTGCTTCCCTTGCTCTTGGCCCGCCGGCTGCCGCTTCCCCGTTCATAGGCAAGACCACTAAACCTAGCGCACGCATTGTAGGGGCGGTTCGCGAACCGCCCGCACCCAACCCTACTGCAGCACGATAGGTCGCAAGAAGAGCGCGTCGCCGCTTTCCTGAGCCGGCGTCTCCAGCAGTAGGCGCCGGCCGGTCTCGGCAATATAAAGGCCCACCTCCAGCGGGTATTCGCCGGCGGCGACGCCGTCCTCCACTTCAATGACGTACTCGTCCAGCACCACCTCACCCGCCAGCCAGCGCGAGGTGGGATACTGACCCTGCCGTGGCATGCGGTCACTTTGCCACAAACAACAGGTGCCGTCCCTGTTGAGAAGGTGCACAAAGACGGTGTAATCCGCCG
>CAYSMQ010000418.1:0-4495 GCA_964432035.1 uncultured Ardenticatenaceae bacterium | reverse complement strand
GTGTTGTTTGAGGATCTGACAGAGGATTTCGTGGTGGTCGGTTGGGACCAGCGCGGCACGGGCAAGTCGTACAGCGCCCTGGATCCGACGTCGGACCTGACGCTGGAGCAGGCGGTCGCGGACACCATCGAGCTGACCAACTATCTGCGCGAACGGTTTGACGAAGAGAAAATCTACATGCTGGGCGAGTCGTGGGGCACGACGCTGGGCGTGCTGGCAGTGCAAGAGCGACCGGATCTATACCACGCCTGGATTGGCGGCGGGCAGATGGTCAGCCAGCGGGAGACGGACCGGCTGCTGTACAAGGCCGTGGTGACAATGGCGGCGCAGAAGGGCGACATGGACCTGGTGGCGACGATGCTCTCTTATGGCGAACCGCCTTACGAGGACGTGCCCTATCCCAACGCCACGGTGATGAGCCTCTATCCCGCGCTGGAAACGCCGTACACGCCGCCGCAAGCCTACATCGAGCGCGGCACGGCGGCGAACCTGGGACCATACGGCATCTTTGCCAGTGAGTATAACTTCGTGGAGAAGGTGAACGTGCTGCGCGGGCTGATCGATATGTTCACGGTGATGTACCCGCAGATACAGCACATCGATTTCCGGCAAGACGTACCTGAGCTAGAGATACCGGTGTATATCCTGGACGCGGCGGCGGAGCTGCCGGCGCGCCGAGACCTGGCGCTGGAGTGGTACGAGATGTTTGACGCGCCGATCAAGCGTCTTTACACGTTTGAGAACTCGGGCCACTCGGTGCCCTTCGAACAGTTCGAGGCGCTGCACGAGATTCTGACGGGGACGATTTTGCCGGAAACGTACCCGGCCCTTGTGACTCCTGGCGGTTAATCCGGACCCGTTGCGGGATGGGCTCTCACTAATTGACCGGGAGGAAGAAGATGTCTGAACCTGCCTTGTTAAACGATGGAAAGGCGAGAGACGGGGTAGCTTCGCCAGAACGTTGGTGGGTTTTGGCGGCGGTGGTCGCAGCGTTACTGGCGATTTTTGTGGGACGTACGGCGCTGGCCCGTGAGGGGTATGCGCCGCGTTTGCCGGACCTGTTCCACACGCTGATTGTGGCGGGATCGGCGTTCGTTCTGTTGCGAGGTTACCGTTCACTAAGGAGCACGGATTGGCTGGCGGCAGCGGGCTTGGGCATGTTGCTCGGATTTCAGCTGCCCTACGCCACACTGTTTCAGCCGTACCCGTACCTGGACGTGGTGCGCGATGCCTGGAGCGAGGGGCTATTGCGGGCCGTCTTTACTTCGGTTGCAGCGCTCGGGGGACTGGCGGTTATGCGCCGTGGCGGCCCAGTATATCTGGGACTGGGAGATGGTGCATGGCTGCGGGCCCTGGTCTCCTTCGGCTTCGGCGCAGTCGTGGGCATTCCGCTCGCGGCGCTAAATGCCTTCGCTAATGCCTGGACACAGGGACGGCCCTGGCAGTGGCAAAGTCCGCTGGCGGCTGCTCTGGACGCGCTGCAGCCGGCGGTCTTTGAAGAGGTTGTGTACCGCCTGGCCCTGCTGGGGCTGATATGGTTCGTATTGCGCCGCGTCTGGCCCACGAGACAGGCTGCGTGGCTGGCAGGCCTCATCTCCTTACTAGTGCATGCTTATGGGGGACATTTTAGCGACGAGTTCATCACACGGCCGCTGGCAACGCTGGTTATGGGCGGCGCGATGGGCCTGATCTGGGGCTTGCCGCTGACGGTGCTGGCGTTGCGTCGCGATTTGGACTCGGCAATCGGCTTTCACTGGATGCTGGATTTTGCCCGGTTTTGGGCAGGGTTCTAGAAGCGGATACTCAAATCTCTAAACGAGAATCACCTATCCACCTGACGAGGGGACAGACTGCCCCAAAGGCTGATCCAAGCACGACCATTTTTTACTATTCTTAAAGCAAATCGCCGCAGCGGGCGAGTATCTACTATTTCATGGCAGTTCTATCGAAGCTCTAGGGAGGTAATGCGATGGGCACGTCACGTAGTAGATCCGGTAATCTGATTGGGCTGACGTGTTGCCTGATCATTGTTCTGTTGGTTCTGGTTGGCTGCCGGCCGGCGCAGGAGTCGTCTGTGGCGCCGCCAGTGTCTGAGTCGGGTGAGGTAGGGACTATTGCACCTACCGAGCCGAGTGTTTATTCCGATCCTGTTGCCACAACAAGCGCCTTCTATGACTGGTATCTGGCGTACAACGATCCGGAGCAGGGGCGAAATGCGCTGGTGGACGTCGCGTATCGGGAGAGTGAGTATCTGAGCGGACATTTAATCGAAACAGTTGACGCGCAGCTGGAGCAAATGCGCGAGGAGTATGGCGGCGCGGGGTTTGACCCGTTCCTCAGGGCGCAGGCGCTGCCGCAGGCTTTCACCGTGGAGTCCTGGGAGGTGGGCGCAGAGGAAGCCTGTGTCGTTGTGCACCAGCAGTTTGGCGAGACCACGCACGACCTGACCGTAGACCTCGTTCTCGAAAATGGCGCCTGGAAGATGGATAAGATCCGCGCCGCCAGCCCCATGACGCCTGAAGGTGTGGTCACCTTGTTTCTGACCGATTACCTGGAGCAGGCGCGCGCCTCTTTGCAGGGCGGACCGGCCGGGATGCTGCAGACACGAGCCTACCACGAGAGCGAGCTACTGAGTCCCGCCTTTGTGTCCAAGGTGGATGATATCCTGGCCGAGAGCGACGGCCCCGGCTACGATCCTTTCTTGCTGGCTCAGGATCTGCCGCACGCCATTAATATCGGCGAGCCGGTGGTGCAGGGCGAGAGGGCAACGGTGAACGTGGGCCGCTACTATGCGGGTACGCCCGAACCGACATATATGGCCGTAGATCTGGTTGAGGAGGGTGGGCGCTGGCTTATCAACGACATCCGTCCGCTTGTCGAGGTGGAAGAAACCATGGGAATGAGCCCGCAAGCGGTGGTCGAGACCTTCTATGCGGAATGGCGTGAAACAGTCAGGGCAGCGATGGCCGAGGGCGGCGAAAGCCCGCTGAGGGGCGGTGCCTATCATGATAGCCCATTCGTCGCTCCGGCGTTCGCCGAAGAGGTGGACGCCATCGTCGCCGGCTTTGAAGGTGGAGAATATGACCCCTTCCTCTGCGCTCAGGACATACCCAACGAACTGGTCGTGGATGGCGCCATCTACACGACGTCTGGCGCGCGAGTAGCGCTGCACAGCAGCTTCGCCAACCACGCCTTTGTGGTTGAGCTGGCGCAGGCCGACGATGAGGGCTGGCAAATTACCGGCGTCGTTTGCCCCGGCACGCCGCAGAGCAATGCGGCCATCTTTTATACGTGGTACCTAGCCTACAGTCGTGATTGCTGCGTCATGGGCGCCACGGATCCCGGCATGCGGCGCAACGCGCTGGTCGACGGTGCCTACAAAAACGCACCCTATATCAATCCAGCGTTCGCTGCCGAGGTGGAGACCGAGCTGGAGGAGATGCGCGCGGCCGGCGGCAGCGGCTATGACCCAATTCTGCAGGCGCAGGCATTCCCACCGGATTTCTCTGTACAAGCGGGAGAGGAGGAGGGCACTGTCATCGTGGACATGGCTTTTGCCAATGCGCACCGGCTAGAAGTGAAGATGGAAGAGGTCGACGGACGGTGGCTGGTGAGCGGCGTCAGCCGCCTGGAGGAGTTGGTGACGCCGACGCCGGCAGCGGCCGGTCCGGACACCGACGACTGGACCACGGTGGTGGACGCTGAGCATGGCTTCAGCTTTAAGATACCGCCGGGCTGGGTGGCCGAGGAACAGCCGCTGCAGGGGCCCGGCATGCCCGACGACTGGCCCGTCGAACGACACTACCTGGTAATGCCGGCAGCGCTGGCGGAAGAACTGGCGGCGCGCACAGGACCACCGAGCGGCGACGAAGCGCCATTGGTTCCGCCCCTTGTCGTTTCTTACCTCTACGGCGACCAGACAGCGTTTGATCGCGTCTATGTTAGCGCAGCCGATACGCAAGCGTTGGATATGACCGGTCGAGAGGTGCTGGTACAACGCCAGGCGGGCGACTATGCTATGCCGCGCTACGTCTTCCACGACGAAGCGGATCCGCAGCGCTGGCTGATTGTGGAAGATATGGTTAGTGAGTTTCCAGGCCGCGAGGTGCAGGCGGCGGAGATCTGGTCAGTGCTCGATGGCATCCTGCTGACAGTCTCGCTGGATGATTGAACAGCCGTTGACTGGTCGTGTACGCTACCAGGAAACCGTGGGCACCTTTACATCTCGCTGCATCCAGTGAAAATATCTGAGCCTGACCGGTCACGTCCAGTAGGGTATCGGTTGAACTGTAAGGAACTATCATGAAACCAACCAAAGGGATGGTGCTCGCGTTTTTCTTGCTTACCTTCGCGCTCTCGTGGGCGATCTGGATTCCGGTGATGACGGGCAGCTTTGGCCTGCCCGGCTTCCTATTTCCTGCGGCCGGCCTAGTGGGTGCGCTCATGCCAGGCATCGCCGCGTTGCTGGTTGCTGCATATGGGAGCGGACGATCGG
>CAYSMQ010000417.1:0-4512 GCA_964432035.1 uncultured Ardenticatenaceae bacterium | reverse complement strand
CACGTTTCCGGACGGAACGTACTACGGGCGGGTGCACACGGGCGATGCAGAACATTTCTATACTGCACGAGAGAAGGGTGACATGGTCGTCGACTTTCTGCGCGGGCGCAGTTGCTACGAAAAGGTCGTGCAGGCGGCCGACTACCATCTGCGCTGGGAGACGGGCGAGCGGCGCTTACACGCCTTTCAACTGGACAGAGTCTGGAGTCCGGGAAGCGATGAATTCCACGTTACTTTCCGGAAGGCGGACGCCGATACGGGGTACGTTGTCCATCTTCGTCGCGAGGCCCTGACGCTGCCTGGCTATTCCAGTTGTGGAAAGCCGCGAGTGGAACCGGTTGACGTTTACCGGCTCGTTTCCGTAGAAAAATGATCGGCGGTTAAATTTGCGGTTAACCGAACGATAACTTTCAGTTTTCCCCCAGTCAACTTCAGACTTAACAAAATGTGTAGATCTCTCGTGGCACGCTGCCCATAATGGGTACCATGAGTGTTCTTCCCGCCGTCACCGGACGCCAAAGCCAACAAAAACTGGCGCTTCCCGACCATGGGTGGAGCCTTCGGCGCATCCGGCAGTGGGAGTTATCCACCTTGCTACTGGTGGTAGCGGGTCTGGCGGTGGGCCTCATGATGCTTTTGCCGCCCGCATACTTATTGCTGCGTGCATCCAGCGCGGGGACAGCAGCGCTCGACATTCTGATAAAACCTTCTACCCTGGCGACGTTGGGTCGTACCTTGTTGCTCGCCGGATCGGTCACGCTGGCGTCGGCGCTCATTGCGGTTCCCCTGGCGTGGCTCACTGTGCGTAGCGATATTCCGGGACGACGTCTGTGGTCGGTGCTGGCAGCATTGCCGCTTGTCTTACCCAGCTACGTGGCGGCATATCTGTTGGCCTCAATATTGGGTCCGCGCGGGTTGGTACAGCAGGGCCTGGAGCCGCTGTTGGGCATTACCAGACTTCCGGACATTTATGGATTCCCCGGCGCGTTCATTTCATTGACGTTGATGAGTTATCCCTTCACTTTCCTCAGCGTGCGAGCGGCATTGCAGCGCATGGATCCCTCGCTGGTAGAGGCTGCGCGTAGCCTGGGCCAGTCACCCTGGCAGGCATTCCGCCGCGTGACCTTGCCACATTTACGCCCGGGCTTGGTTGCGGGCAGCTTGCTGGTCTCGCTCTACGTGGTCCGCGATTTCGGAGCCGTCTCCATGATGCGTTACGATACCTTTACACGCATCATTTACGTGCAGTATCGTTCGTTTATCGACCGTTCAGTGGCGGCGTCGCTGGCGCTCGTGCTTGTGGCGGTTACGGCGGTAATTCTGTATATGGAATTCCGCACGCGCGGACGCGCTTCTTACGCGCGTGGCTCGGTTGGCGCGCCGCGGCAAGCGCGACGCGTGGCGCTGGGTTCCTGGCGAGTACCGGCCCTGCTCTTTGTGGGCGCTGTGGTTACTGTTTCGCTGGTGATGCCGGCAGCCGGACTCCTATACTGGTTTGTGCGGGGCTTGCAGGAAACGTACGCGTTATCGTCGCTGTGGGGTACGGCATGGAATTCGCTTGTCGTCTCAGGCGCAGCAGCCGTCGTCGTGACGGCGATGGCGCTTCCGGTAGCCATTCTGGCGGTGCGACGCCCCGGGCGTCTGAGCCAATTTGTGGAACGTCTCACGTATATTGGGTACGCGCTGCCCGGCATCGTCATCGCCCTGGCGCTTGTCTTTTTCGGGGCCAGCTATGCCACGCGCTGGTACCAGACGCTGCCCCTTTTGCTGGTCGGGTACGCTATTCTGTTCATTCCTCAGGCGGTGGGTAGCACGCGCACGTCTCTCTTGCAGATCCCCGCCTGTCTTGAAGAAGCGGGGCGCAGCCTGGGGCACTCGCGCGCCTCGGTGCTAAGACGAGTGACGTTGCCCCTGCTGAGTCCCGGACTGGCAGCGGGTGCGGCGCTGGTGTTCTTGACCTGCATGAAAGAGCTGCCGCTGACGTTGATTCTAAGTCCGCTAGGTTTCCGCACTCTGGCGACGGGCGTGTGGGGCAATATTTCGGAAGCGTTCTTTGCACAGGCCGCGGCGCCCGCGCTGCTGTTGGTCTTACTCTCCTCTGTGCCGCTGGCGCTGCTAACACTGCGCGAGAAGTAAATTCCCACTTATTCATAAACGAATAGCAGCCAGCTGGTTTCTCCATGCGAGTGTGTTACATTATTCTTGCTCAAGCAGGTTACGCTAGTTTGATACCCTATTGGATCGCCTTTGAAGTGGAGGAAGTGGCTATGAAAGGACAGGAGGAGCAGCCGGAGTATCCTAGGAACCGTTCTATGCCGTCCAGCGTGATTATCCCGGTTCTCAACTATTCCGATGTGCGCGAGGCCGTTGAGTGGCTCTGTCGTACGTTTGGCTTTGTAGAAAGGTTGCGAATCGCCGAT
The DNA here is from genome assembly GCA_964432035.1 of uncultured Ardenticatenaceae bacterium. GTDB lineage: Bacteria > Chloroflexota > Anaerolineae > Promineifilales > Promineifilaceae > JAAYYY01. The sequence continues at coordinate 2,092 of CAYSMQ010000417.1, read as the reverse complement.
CATCGGGCACAATTGGCCTTTGGAAAAGGGGAAATCGTTGTGACTGGGAGGAGTAAGAATCCGGCGGCAGGGGAGTCCGAGACATCCGGTTCTAGAACCATGCAAGTAACTCACTCGATAATGGTGCGCGTACTTGACATTGACGCTCATTACGAACGGGCTACACAGCAGGGCGCCCGAATCATCAGCCCACCTACCGATTATCCTTATGGCGAACGGCAGTATTCGGCCGAGGATATTGGAGGCCATGTGTGGACCTTTTCAGAAAGTACGGGTGACGTCGAGCCCGGTTCGTGGGGCGGCACGCTGCTCGAGTAGCCACTTGAGCCACGGTCGATGGGAATAGAGAAAAATCCCATTTGAAGAGGGCGCCCCTGGTTGCCATTCTAGGGGGCTTGTGCTAGGATCCACTCTGCTATTGGGGTGTCGCCAAGTGGTAAGGCAGCGGACTTTGGATCCGCCATTCGTAGGTTCGAATCCTACCACCCCAGCTTCGTTAATGTGAAACGTGTAGGGGCGTTCGGATGAGCGCCTTTTTTTATGGAGATTGGGGATTGGAGACTGGAGATTGATTAATTGGAGATTGAATCTCCTGTCTCCAATCTCTAGTCAACCAGTCTCCAGTTCCCTCCAAAGCATTATGAGTTTAGCAGTTATACTCCTCGCCGCCGGTCACGGCACCCGCATGAATTCGCAATACCAGAAGGTGCTGCACGAAGTGGGTGGAAAGCCCATGCTGATGCATCCGTTTGAGGCGGCTGAGAAGGTGGCGGACCTGAAGCCGGTGCTGGTTGTGGGCGCGGACGAGGATGGCGCCCGACGCCTGCTCGGCGATCGCGCGCAGTATGTGGTGCAAGAAGAGCGGTTGGGAACGGGACATGCCACGCTGGTGGTACGAGAAACGCTGCAGGGATGTGCCGAGCAAGTGCTGGTGACGTACGGAGATATGCCGCTGTTGCGCGCGGAGACGATGGCCCACCTGGCAGAGAAGCAGGCTGAGACGGGCGCAGCCGTGGTAATGTTGACGGCGATGGGCGACCCTAGTAGCACTTTTGGGCGCGTGTTACGTGATGAGACGGGTAGCGTTGCCGAGATCGTAGAGGTGGCGCAGGCGCGAGCGCGAGAGGACGGCGAAGCCATACTGGCAATTCGTGAATTGAACGCCGGCGTCTACTGTTTTGAAGGCGAGTGGTTGTGGGAGAATCTACAGAACTTGCCGTTGCGCCAGGCGCGCAGCGGGCCGGAGTATTACCTGACAGATATGATTTCGCTGGCGCTGGCTCAGGGTCGCCGTGTGGAAGCCGTCGTCGCCGAAGATGCCGACGAGGGCTTGGGCGCGGGCACGCGGGCGGAGATGGTTGAAGTGGAGCGCGCTCTGCGGCGACGCGTCAACGGCTACTGGTTGGAAAATGGTGTGACATTGGTGGAGCCACGCACAATCTTTATTGATCCGGATGTACAGATTGGGCAAGATACGATCATCTGGCCCAATAGTTACTTGCAGGGTAGGACTGTTGTGGGGAAAGGTTGTATCATCGGACCTAACAGCATCTTGCGCAATGTAAGCACCGGCGATAACTGCCGCATTGAGCAGTCGGTATTAGAAAGTGTGACGTTAGACGATGGAGAAACCGTTCGGCCGGGCAGCTACGTGAAAGAGTCGAGGGACAGCGATAATGGATAACGAAGATCAACGGAAGCTATTGGAAGAGGCGGCCTGTGCCGTGCGCGAACGAGCCTACGCGCCCTATTCACAGTTCAAGGTGGGCGCAGCGGTCATGGGCGAAAGTGGCGAGATTTATGACGGGGCGAACGTAGAGAATGCCTCCTTTGGCCTCACCATCTGCGCCGAACGGGCGGCAATCGCCAAGGCCGTCAGCGCCGGAGAGCGCAGCATACGGGCCGTCGCCGTGTGTACCGAAAATGGCGTGACTCCCTGTGGCGCGTGCCGCCAGGTGATCCGCGAATTCGCCGCTGACTGTCCCGTCTATCTCGTCGACGGCGAAGGTCAACGCCGCGAAACGAGTTTGGTGACGTTGTTGCCGCAGTCGTTTGGGAAAGATGAATTGGAGGAGACGGGAGATTAGCGATT
>CAYSMQ010000416.1:0-4519 GCA_964432035.1 uncultured Ardenticatenaceae bacterium | reverse complement strand
CGATGATGATGGCGTCGTATTCTTGTGATGAACTCATGGGTCGTAGACCAGCTCCACGCCGCGGAGCCGGCTAATTAATTCCTCCAGTATGTAAATAGTGAGCATAAAGGCCAGATCTACGCCGGCGGCAAGGGAGAGCGCCAGGGCGAGATAGCCAAAGATAGCGGTCATGGGGCCCACCATGCCGGCGAGGATGACCTGCTGACGATCGATTAGGTAGATGATGATGGCGGCGACGACCAGCACGATGAGTACAGGGGGCCAGGCGCGACGATCAGATGGGCTGGGCATCATGGCGTTGCTGATGGCGAAAATGAGGTAAAGCCATACCAGAAAATCGGGGGCCTCGAAGAGGGTGACCAGGGCGCCGCTGAGCAGGTCTAGGTTTCCGGCGCCGATGGCGTCGGCGAAAGCGCCGACGTCGAAAATATGGTGGCCGATGAGGAGCACAATGGCCAGGCCACTAAAGAGGGGCGCTGCGCCGATGAGGCTTTCGCGGATCGGCCCGAGGGAACGCGTACGGTAGTACTCGACATAGCCCAGGCGCAAGACGCCGTCTTCTTGCATTTGCGGCAGCAGCGAGACGCCAGCCGTGCGCACGCCGAGCAGGCGAGCAGTGATCCAGTGGCTGAGTTCATGCAGTAGCACACCGGGAAAGAGGACCAGGGCGTAGAGGAGGATGGCCCAGTTCATGCGACCCGTGAGCAAATAGGTAAGGCCGCGCAAATGACGGTGGATCCAGCGCTGAAGGAGAAGTAGGACGGGCAGGGCGAGCGCCAGCCAGAGGAACGGCATCCATCGTGGGTCCATAGCTTGGTAGTCTAGCGTATAGGGGGGAGGTGCGTCAAAGGAAAGTAGGGGAGAAATCGGATGTCTACCCAAGCAGGACTAGGCTTGGCGTTGCAATCCAAGACATCCGATTTCTTAGGTTTTACCGTTCTATGTGTAGTACAGATCGGATGTCTTCGTGATCATGTCCACGAAGCCGGGCTTGAGGCTGGCGCCGCCGACGAGGGCGCCGTCGATGTCCGGGTGGCTCATGAAGTCGCGGATGTTTTCCGGCTTGGTGCTGCCGCCGTACTGGATACGGACCGCCTGGGCGGTCTCGTCATCGTAGAGGTCGCGCACGGTGTCGCGGACGCTGTTGGCAATAATGTCGCCGGCGTCGTCGGGGGAGGCGGCTTTGCCGGTGCCGATGGCCCAGATCGGTTCGTAGGCAATAACGCAGCGGGCCGCTTGCTCGGCGCTCAGGCCATCGAGGGCGGCGCGGACCTGGGCGCTGACGAAGGCGTGTGTCTCGCCGGCTTCGTTTTGCTCCAGGCTTTCGCCGACGCAGATGATAGGCGTCAGATCGTGGGCGAAGGCGGCGTGCGCTTTGCGGTTGACGCCTTCGTCCGTTTCGCCGAAGTAGGCGCGGCGCTCGCTGTGGCCCAGGATGACGTAGTCGCAGAAGGGCCGGATCATGGGTGGGGACAGCTCGCCGGTGTAGGCGCCTTTTTCTTCGTAATGCATGTTCTGAGCGCCGACGCCGACGCCGGAGTCTTCCAAAAGACCGGCGACGGCGGGAATGGCAATGGCGGGGGGACAAATGACGCTGTCGACGTCAGATACGGCTGCCAGCCCATCGCGGATATCGCGCACAAACTTAGTGGCTTCATCCACGGTGAAATTCATCTTCCAATTGGCGGCGATAATTGGGGTGCGCATGGGTTCCTCCTATTTCTTATCTATTACTTGGCGAAGCCGATAGAGCGGGTTTCACGGATGACGGTCACCTGAATCTGGCCTGGATACTGCATGTTATCTTCGATGGTACGCGAGATATCTTTGGAAAGACGCATGGCGCCCAGATCGTCTATGGAGTCTGGCTTGACAAGGATGCGGATTTCGCGTCCTGCCTGCAAGGCATAGGCGTTTTCGACGCCGTCAAAGGAGCCGGCAATCTCCTCCAATGTGCGCACACGTTTGATGTAGTTTTCCAGGCTCTCGCGGCGTGCACCGGGGCGGGCGCCCGAGATGGCGTCGGCGGCCTCGACGAGAATGGCTTCTACCGATTCCTGGTCAACTTCGTGGTGGTGGGAGGCCACGGCGTTAACGACCTTGCCGGGCACATTGAAGCGCTTGATGAATTCGGCGCCCAGCAGCGCGTGCGTGCCTTCCTGGTCGTGGTCCATGGCCTTACCGATATCGTGGAGTAAGGCGCCCATCTTAGCCGTTTCCGCATCTGCGCCCATTTCGGAGGCCAACACCGCGGCGATTTTGGAAGCTTCTACGGCGTGGTGTAACTGATTTTGGCCGTAGGAGGTGCGAAATTGTAGCCGGCCCAACATCTTGAGAATTTCAGGATGCAGACCATGCACATTGGCCTCGTAGGCCGCCTCTTCACCGGAGGTCTTAATGACTTTATCTACCTCGTCTTCTTGTTCCTTAATCAGTTTCTCGATGCGGGCGGGGTGGATGCGTCCATCGGTGACCAGCTTGGCCATGGCGCGGCGCGCGACCTCGCGACGGGTGGGATCGAAGCTGGATATAGTGACGGCCTCTGGTGTGTCGTCTACGACGACGTCCACACCGGCTGCCATTTCGAAGGCCTTGATGTTACGGCCGTTGCGCCCAATGATGCGGCCCTTCATGTCGTCGCTGGGTAAGGGGACGACGGAGATGGTAACGTCGGAGACGTGCTCGCTGGCGACGCGCTGGATGGCGAGTGAGATCAGTTCGCGGGCGCGTTCTTCACCCATTTCGCGCGCTTCGTCCTCGATTTCGCGCATGATGCGGGCCATGTCCTGACGCGCCTCCGCCTCGACCGCTTCGAGCAAGAGCTGGCGCGCTTCTTCTTCGGTGAGCATGGCGATCTTCTCCAGCTCTTCCTTGCGGGCTTGTTCCAGCTCCACGATTTCGTTCTGCCGTTGATCAAGACGACTCTGACGTTTATTGAGTCTATTTTCCCTGCGTTCAATTCGATTCTGTTGCTTATCCAGGGTAGATTGGCGCCGATCGAGTCGCTCCTCGGCGCGTGCAAGATCCTCGTAACGACGCTCGACTGCTTTTTCTGCCTCGGCGCGCATGCTCTTAGCTTCCTCTCGCGCCGCTTGTTGCGCTTTTTGCGCCTCTGCCTCAGCCTGCGCCGTAATTTTTGCGGCTTCTTCCCTGGCAAGCTCGTAAATTTCTTCGGTCTGCGGCCGTTGCACGTAATAGAAGTATGCCGCGGCGATGGCGGCGCCGACCACGAGGCCGATGACGATGCCAATGATTATCATATCCATTTCCTATCTCCTTTGCGTTGGCGTGTCGTCGTTTTGGAGTTCTCGCCAAACGGTTTCTGTCGTCGTTCTTGCGATGTGATAGTTGAAGCCCCTGCGTCTCAGGTATGGGATCATCTTTTCCAGAAATTCATCCTCGGAGTAGTCAGACCAGCGGTAGGCCCGACGCTCTGCCGCCCGTCGCGCTGCCTCAGACTCGTCTACTTCTTCGACGGCGCGCGAGATGATGGCCCGGGGTACGCCTTTTTCATAGAGTTCCTGGCGTAGGGCATACCGGCTACGTGGCTTAAACGATTCACGTTGCTCGACCCAGTACGCCGCGAATTCTTCGTCATCTAGATAATCGCGTTCAATAAGATCGTTAATAATCGTCTCTACAACAACTTCGTCGTAGTCCTTGCCCAATAAGTTACGGCGCACCTCGGCGACGCTGCGCGGGCGGTATGAAAGATAATGGAAAGCGCTTTGCTTCGCCTGGCTTAGAGTCTCCCGATCCTGTAACTGCGTAATCGCGTCATCGCTTAGCTCCTGACCCACGCGTAGACGGGCTGCCACTTCATAGTGCAGTCCGAAGGCGAACTCGCCGTCGAGAAACACGCTGACGCGCTCTTTATTGCGTTTCTGCTGTTCAAGTGCCGTAATCTTTCGCATAGCTAGTTAGCAACAAAAATGCCGCGGCAACACCTTACCGCGGCATAGAAGAACTAAATCTAATTATCGAACAGCGATAGCGTCACGACCCTGGAGGGACGAATCAGACAGTAATACGCCTGCACACGTCGTTGAGAACGCGTTGTTCGCACGCGATCACATCCGGGACGTCACATTCCATTGCGGACGCTAAAGACTTTTGAATTGATATGCGTGCACTCTTCCGGTTTGCTTGAAACCCAACCGGTATCGGATTTGAACGAGAATTACCCTCTTTTTCGAACTGTCCGTTTGCCAAAAGCTTCTCTTTCGCTGTCAGTGTCGTTTCGTTCTCAATGCCGGGTTGTTCACGGCGCGACTTCGTTTACGGCGCCGCGGTAAGTTTGTAAATTGCTGTTGCCGGCTTCAATTTCAGCCGGCGCGTTTCAGTCATGCAGTTTGCACGTCGCGGGACATTACCGGCAGTCCGGCTGCCCTGCGGATGCCTTCTTCAATCTCATCGGTCAGGTTCGGATTTTCGCGTAAGAAAGCCTTTGCATTCTCGCGGCCTTGACCGAGCAGCTCTTCGCCGTACCGATAGTAGGCGCCACGCTTTTCCAGGATGT
>CAYSMQ010000415.1:0-4522 GCA_964432035.1 uncultured Ardenticatenaceae bacterium | reverse complement strand
CTAACCACGCTGGGGGATGATCAGGGTTTTCCTGCATGGCGGCCATTAGATCCTCCATTGATTTGTCAGGTGGCAGCCGGAGCAGTTGGCCGTGATGCAATTCGCCGCCTTCATTTTGAAGGGAAATACGGTTCCAGCCCGCCGTCAACGTGTCCGGCCCATCGAACGCGTAATCCGTTGCCGTAAACGAGACTTCGTTGATCTGTGGCTGCTGCTGACATGCAGCCAGCGCGAGCAGCAGTAAGGCAGCAAATAAAACCGTGATAAGTTTCGAGCGATGCATGGATGTAACCTCCTAAGAAATGATTGATTGGATATCAAGAGATAACGATACGAAGTTCTACGGTTGGTTGACGAGCTATCTAACCCGATATGCGACAGTGACCGCCAGCAGTGTGAGAAGATAGTAAATGAACGGCGGTAGATCCCTGAGCCGTAGATAAATGAGGAAGCAAACGAGCGCGCCTCCTATCATTGCCCAACCCACCCAGTCGGGCGTGGTCGATCGCAGCATGGCGGCGCCAATGGCAATCAATCCGGCCTGGGTGAAGAGCGTGTAACCGGTGAAGTGCCAGGCCGGAAGCACTCCCTCGACAAACGCTCGAGGCCCTACTGCGCGCAAATACACGTGCCACGACCACAAGCCGGCGGCGATGATTATCGCGGCTGCACCGAGATAGGGTAACAGCGACGGTGACGACAAGGCGCGCAAGTCATGGGCAGCGAGTCCCATGCCCGCAGCCGTCACGACGGCGCCAAGAGCAAAGAAGAGCTGGCTGATCGACCATGCCTGCCGGCGACCGAGAATGATCCGCAATCGCTTGGTCTCATCAGACTCTGAGAAGAAAGCCAATGAGACAGGCGAAAATGCGCCGATCAAGAAAAGAAGAGAACCGGCAATCAGGAATATCGCGGTGAATTTTGATACGCTCATGGTCAAGATTTGCCCCTAAACATCGTGGACGTCACGCCGACCAGAACGTATCAATGGCGTCCGGGTCTTCCTGCAAATTGCGGCCCTCCACAATCCGGCCGTCGCGCACCTTAAAGATCCAGCCTGCCAGACCTTCGTAGTCAATGCCTTTGCGGCTCGCGCTCGCGTTCCAGATGGCAACGACGTGTTCGGCGCCGCCGCTGAGCAGCGCTTTGAGCTCGATGCCTTGCGAGCCGTCGCTTAGCCGGCCCATGCGACGGAAGAAACCGCCGATCGCATCCTTGCCGCGGTATTCGCCAGAGATGGGGCTATCGCCGGGAACGTAGAAGACGGCGTCTTCGGCAATCATGCTCATCAAAGCGCCGGGATTACCCTGGTTAAAGGCCTCAATTCCTTTCTTAACCAGTACGACATTGGGATGTTGAGTCATTTTCATCTCCTTGTTCTGAACACCCACATAATTCAGGTAGCCGAAGAGGCTTTCCAAACTGGAAAAACCACGGCGCGTACCTGTCGTCACAGATTGCAGAGAGATGCGCCAGCCGCCGTCTTCTCCATCGCGCCAGAGGCGGAGTAAATATGCCTGATAAGCCACCCGGTTGCTCCTCATTGGCGAACTGGCGCCTCCATTGATCCGACTGATGTGACCGCACGTTGCTACTGATTCGAGCATAACGATGGATCGTAACGAAAACGTAACGCGCTCTCGCGCCTTTGGTATAATGGCCAATGGGTGTTCATGATGACGCGTTTCGAACTACGCCTGTTTGGCTCGTTCCAATTAGAGATAAACAGAAAACCGGCCACGAGCTTCCGCTCCGACAAAGTGCGCGCTTTGCTGGCATATCTTTCCCTGGACTCTGACCGGGTGCACCGACGCGAGGCGTTGGCGGCGCTGTTGTGGCCACAGAGCGACGAGAGCGCCGCGCGCGCCAGCCTGCGTATTTCTCTATCCAACTTGAGAAAGCTACTGGGCTCGCTTCAGGAGGATAACGAAGACGGCCCATTGCTGCGCATCAGCCGGCATAGCGTAGAACTAAATAGCCAGCACCCTGAATTCTGGCTTGACGTGCAGCGATTTGACGCCTGGCTAGAGGCATGCAGACTCCATCCTCACGAGCAGATGCATCGCTGCCTGATCTGTGCGCCGCGCCTGGCTCAGGCGCTTGAGCTGTACGAGGGAGATTTTCTGGCGGGCCTGACGCTGGCAGATGCGCCCACCTTTGATGAGTGGCGCGTCTTACAGCAAGAGAAGTACCATCAAAAGGCGCTCGGGGCGCTTGAAACGCTTGTGCAGCATCATCTGGCGCTAGCAAACTACGAGCAAGCTCAGCGCTATGCGCGTCGGGAGGTCGCTCTGGCGCAATGGAACGAAGGCGCCCACCGTGACCTTATGCGAGCTCTGGCGCTGGCGGGAAAAAAGGCGGAAGCGCTGGCCCAATTTAACGCCTGCCGGCGCTTGCTGGCCGAAGAGATGGGAGTGGAGCCCACAGCAGAAACGGTGGCGCTGGCAGAACAGATCGGCGCCGGACAACTGCAGAAGGTAGCAGTGGGGCCGGCGGTTGGCACGGAGAAAAGCGACGGGGCGAGGGTTTCTGCACCAGCTCATAACTTGCCGCCGCAAACCACGCCCTTTTTCGGGCGCCAGGCGGAAATCGCAGAAGTGCAACGGTTGCTACTAGACCCCGCTTACCGCCTGGTAACTATTGTAGGCCCGGGCGGTGTGGGAAAGACAAGACTGGCTTTGGCAGTTGCAACGCGGATTCAGCGTCGCTTTCCTCAAGGTGCCTGGTTCGTGCCCCTAGCAGGCGTCGATGCGCCTCAGTCAGAACCAAGCACGCAGGCAGCTGCCGCTGAATCTGCATTGGCGACTGCAGTCGCCAATGCACTCGACCTGACTTTTCAGGGTGACGCCGACCCGCAGGTGCAGATTACGAATTATCTGCGCGATAAAGAGCTACTGCTCATCATGGACAACTTCGAACACCTGCTGGCGGGCGCCGGCTTTCTGACGATGATTCTAAATGCGGCGCCGGCCGTTTCCCTACTGGTCACGTCTCGACAGCGGCTCAATCTGAAGGCAGAACATGGGTTATCTGTGAAAGGACTTACCTTGCCTGAAGTTGGCTCAAATCTCGAACGCGCGGCAGAGGTCGAAAGCGTGCAGCTGTTTGTCGAGCGCGCCAACCGCACCCCGGCGGGCTTTGAGTTAACGGCAGAGAATGCGCCTCACGTGAGCGCAGTATGCCGCCTGGTCGACGGATTGCCGCTGGCTATAGAGCTGGCAGCAACCTGGACTGCACACTATACAAATGCTGAGATCGCACAGGCTATACGCGAGAACGTCGACTTTCTGAGCACACAGATGCGCGACGTGCCTCAGCGTCATCGCAGCCTGCGCGCCGTTTTTGAGCAATCGTGGCAGCTTTTGCCCGAACGAGAACAGCGAGCCCTGGCCCTGGCCAGCGTCTTTTCGGGACCGTTTACGCGTGAGGCAGCCGGCGTGGTGACCGGCGCGTCCCTCATGGAGCTGGCGGCGATCGTAGACAAGTCCCTGTTGCGCGCGGGCAGTGGGCGTTGGTATGAGCTCCACCCGCTACTCCGGCAGTTTGCCAGGGAAAAACGCGACCGCTTTGCGGCGGAATGCCGGGAAGCACAGACGCGCCACACGCACCACTACTTAAATCTCTTGCAAGATCAGGAAGCGGCACTCGATACAACTGCAGCGCCGCAAACGCTAAGATTTCTCAGGCGCAATCTGCCTAACATCCGGCAGGCGTGGTTCAGCGCCGTCGCTTTCGCTGAACTGTCATTGCTGCAAGAGAGTGTGGATGCACTTGGGGCATTTCTAGTTCGCGCCGGCCTTTGGCAGGAAGGAGTGCGCACGTTTTCCACTTCGCTGGCGCAATTGAAAGACGAGATGGTGAATGACGCTGAGGATAGCTTGCTCCGTACGTTGCAGGCGCATCTCATGAACCAGCGGGCGCGCTTTGCTTATATTTTGGCTGATTATGACCGTGGGCTGGCCCTGGCAAGATCCGCGCTGGAACAGGTCCCGCAAAGCGGACCGGTCGCCGTACTGGCCAATGCGCACCTGGAAATTGGGCGAGCGTTGGAAGGCAAGACAAATTATGAGGCGGCAAAAGGACACCTACAGAAGGCATTATCCTTGTCGCAGACCGAAGGATTGTCCAGCGTGCAGATTAACAGTTTGCGAACGCTGGGCCACGTTTACATGTTTGAAGGCGATTACGTAGCCGCGCGCCGCCATTATCAAGCAGGACTGGACGTGGCCCGTGAACGCGGCCATCTGACGTCTGAAGCTCACATGCTCATCAACGTCGGCAACGTCGCCTATCTGGAAGGGGATTTTGAGAGTGCACGCCGTAAGCTTGAGCAGGCGAGCGAACTCGCACGCCAGCTAGGCGACAGACGCGTCGAAAGCACCACGGTCGGTAATTTGGGCCGTATTTTGCTCGATCAAGGTGATTTTACAGCTGCAAAAGAGGCCATTGAAAGAGCCCTGGCCTATAGGGATGAAATGGGCGACAGTTACGGAGTAGCCATCCTGCGCAACAGTCTGGGTGA
>CAYSMQ010000414.1:4220-4522 GCA_964432035.1 uncultured Ardenticatenaceae bacterium | reverse complement strand
ACAGCCGGCAGAACCGGTCCAGGGAGACGCCCAATACGTGCTGATCATCGATCCCGATACCGACGAGATCCTGGAGACACTCCTTTGGACGTTGTCTGACACTCAACAGTGGCAACAACACAGCTTCGACCTGTCCACCTATGCCGGGGAGACAATCAATGTCCACTTTGAAGTGCACAACGACGGTGCGGGCGGCCGGACGGGCATGTATGTGGATGACGTCTCTCTGAACGCCTATTATCCGCTGAGCGAGCGCCTTTTTCTGCCAGCAACCTTTAATTAGACCAGCTATGAAAAGTCAA
>CAYSMQ010000414.1:0-4210 GCA_964432035.1 uncultured Ardenticatenaceae bacterium | reverse complement strand
CAGTGAGGATGTATCTCCTCGAACGCTGCTCGAAAGCAGACTCATTTACGATAGGTGCACCTCTTCGCAAACAAAGTATAACACCAGTAAGAAGATATTTCCCATGAGTCAGCCGCGGCCTTGGGACAGAGAGCACAATGGGCGTTTGGAAAATAGCAGCGTAGAGTAGTAAGACCAGCTATGAAAAGTCAAATGTAGCTGGGACCGAACCTTAACAAGTTAGTCACGAATCACATAGGGTCGCTCCTCCTTGAGGATGATGTAGATACGGTGGAGCAGCTTGCGGCAAACGGCTCCGAGCGCAGTTCCGTGAGCTTTGCCCTCGGCGCGCTTGCGCTGGTAGTAGTCGCGGAGCTGGGGGTCAAAGCGAATGGCAGCGAAAGCGGCCTGCCAGAGAGCGTGACGCAGGTAAGGCGAGCCACGCTTGCTCATGCGCGTGTTGGCGGCCTTAAACTCGCCTGTTTGGTAGACGACGGGGTCGATACCGGCGTAAGCGACCAGCTTCTCCGGAGCAGGAAAGCGGTGGACGTCGCCGATCTCAGCCAGGATAGTTGCGCCCGTAACAAGGCCAACGCCAGGGATCGACGTGATGTACTGGGGCAGGCGCTCCATCACGGCCTCGATTTGCCCATCGAGCTCGTCCAATTGCTGCTCCAGAAGGGCAAGTTGTTCAAGCAGACAGTTCATCTGGACGCGCAGGGCGTCGGCCAGGAAGCCTACGCCCACCGACCGCTGCGCCAGCTCCTGAATCTCTTCGGCTTTCGCCTGACCGTGGTGGCCCCGGCTCGTCTGCCTTAGCTTCTGGCTCAACTCTGCCAGGTCGAAGTCGGCAAACTCCTCTGGGGTGAGTGCTTCAGCCAGCAGTTGGCGCGACGTCTGGATGAAGACGTTGGAGAAGAGGGTTTCGTACTCGGGGAAGATACGGTCGAGGATGCCGATGATCCGCCGCTTGCAGTCGCCGACCTGCTGGGTGAGGCTGGCCCGGAAGCGGGTCAATTCCCGCAGCTGCACCAGGTCTGGCTGCACCGCCGGCGATGATTGTAGGCGGTGGTTGATGCGGATGTAGTCGGCGATCCAGAAGGCATCATAGCGGTCGTTCTTCCGTTTGCGAATGCCGCTCTTGCGATAGGCCTGGACTTGCAGGGGATTAAGGACGATGACCTCGTAATCGGCCTCCACGAGCATGCTGTAGAGGGCCAGCCAGTAATGGCCTGTCGCCTCCAGGCCTACAATCACTGTCCCATCAAGAGCACCCAGATGTGACAGCAACTTGTCGAAGCCCTCGCGGTCATTGCTAATGCGAAGGCTTTTGCCTAGCGGTTCGCCTTCCGCATCCAATGTGAAGACAACGTGCTTGCGCTTGGCAATGTCAATTCCAACGTAGTACATGAGGTTCTCCTCTTGGCTAGGTAGCGAGGCGACCTCAGCATCCTACGAGACCCTCTGCCTTGTGCGTGATGCGTGGCTAACCCACAACCAGCTTATGCGAGACCTCTCGTAGTGCTGAGGCGATACTCTTATTGACGAAGCTTGACTTCAAGGAGGGAAACATCGGCCTCAGCTACTACGAGAGATTGTAAGCCAGTCTTATTTTGGCTCAACAACAATATACAAGGAGGGGGTGGGCAAGACGGTGACGGTTGCGCGCCTCACCTCTTGCCTCCACAATACGGGCTGCCAATTCAGTTTCCCGGCAAGCGCTCGAGCGTTTGCCGGGAAGCGATTTGAGGAGACAGACGTAGGAGGAGAGAGGTCTATGGACGTGGCAGCCCTTGTCGACATGCTATTTCATGGCAACCAGTTGAAACGGACGGCACGCACTGGCTGGGTGCAACGGGGCGTCCCGAACAGCGAGAATGTGGCCGCCCACAGCTATGGTGTAGCCTATATCACGCTACTGTTGGCGCAACTGGTGGAGGAGCCGATTGACCTGGGAAAGGCGCTGGCGCTGGCGCTTCTCCACGATCTGCCGGAGGGGCTGACGACGGACATTCCGGCACCGGCGTGGCGTTACCTGCCGGCCGGGAGCAAGGCCGAGGCTGAACGGGAGGCGCTGGAAGAGATGTTGGGGGACGCACCTTTTGCACCCCGTTTCCGGGCATGGTGGGAAGAGATGGCGCTGGACGAGAGCGCCGAGGCGCGTCTGGTGCATGACGCCGACAAGGTGGAGATGTTTTTGCAGGCCATCGTCTACGAAGAACAGACGGGCAACGCGCACCTGCAAGAGTTTTGGGACGTGGCGCACGAGTTTCACACTCCGGCCGCGCAGGCCGTTTATGACGCGCTGCGCGAGAGACGGCAGGCGATTAACTGACTAATTGGGGAGTGTGTAAAGGGCGGCACTCCTTGCCCGTGGGTCCTCTTCTTCATATACTCCGGAGACGATGGGAGAGTATCACAGAGTAGTACACGCGGAAAGCGGGCGGGTGTTGGTCGAGCGAGCCCGCTGGTGCGACGGTTTCGCCAGCAAGCTGCGCGGTTTTTTGTTGCGGCGCACGTTGCAGCAAGGGGAAGGGCTGGTCCTGGTGGAAGGACGGGACAGTCGCATGAGCACGGCGATCCACATGCTTTTCGTGTTCCTCGAACTGGGCGTGGTCTGGGTCAACGACGGCGGCGAAGTGGTGGACACGGTGCGGGCTCGGCCGTGGCGCCTTTCGTACGCGCCGCGGGCCCCCGCGCGGTACGTCATCGAGGCTCAACCCGACGTACTACGTCATGTAGCCGTGGGCGACCGCGTCCGTTTTGAGGCCCGCGAATGACGTTCTCCCATTAGACGCCTACCCACAGAAACAAGACAAGGAGTTCGACGATGATGCTCAAACGCGCACAGGCCATTGCCGGTGAAATGAGCCGGCTGCGGCGAGACATTCACCGGCATCCAGAACTGGGCTTCCGCGAGTTCCGCACGGCCGGCCTGGTGGCCGAAACGTTGCAGGAAATCGGCGGCATTGAGGTACAGACGGAGGTGGGGCGTACCGGCGTTGTCGGCCAGCTGGGAACGGGGAACGGCCCGACGATCGCTATCCGCGCGGACATGGACGCGCTGCCTATTCAGGAGAAAAATGACGCGCCATACGCGTCGCAAAATGACGGGGTGATGCATGCCTGCGGCCATGATGCGCATACGGCCATTCTGTTGGGCGCGGCTCACCTGCTTGAGCAGAGCTTTCAGGAAGAGGAATGGCAGGGGAACGTGCGCTTCCTGTTCCAACCGTCAGAGGAGCAGTTTGACGAAAATGGGATCAGCGGCGCGACGGCGATGATCGAGGACGGCGCGCTGGACGACGTGGACGCGGTGATTGCCCTGCACCTCTGGTCGACGTGGCCGGCCGGTCAGTGCCTGTTCTATGATGGCCATAGCCTGGCATCGGTGGACGCCTTCACCGCGTGGGTACGCGGCAGCGGTGGACATGGCGCTTACCCGCATCTGGGCCAGGATCCCCTGTTCATGCTCGGCCCTATTTTGAACGCCCTCTACGCTATTCCCTCACGGCGAGTCAACCCCCTTCAGGCAAACGTCGTGAGCCTGGGCGAAATTCACGGAGGCAGCGCAGAAAACGTGATCCCCAAGGAAGTACGCCTGTCGGGAACGATCCGCTCGCTGGACGAAGACGTGCGCGAGCGGTTGTGGTATGAGGTGGAACGGGCCCTTAAGCTGAGCGAGACGTTGGGCGGGAGTTACGAGTTCCAGCTCAAACGGGGTTATCCTTGCCTGTACAATGATCCTGACGTCAACGGGTGGTTGCGTGAGGCGGCGGGAGCGGTGAGCAGCCCGGAGATGGTCTTTGAAGAGCCATTCGGAATGGGGGCGGAGGATTTCGCCTACATGACGCAGAAGGCGCCAGGCGCCCTGTTTATGTTGGGCGCGTCGCTGGAGGCATACCAATCGACGCTCGACGGGCGCGAGGCCTCGGTCTACGACGCCCTGGCGAACCTCGGCGGCGCCACTGCGGGCGCCCTGGCCGCCGTCCAGCTGACCCGGCGCGTGCAGCGGTAGAGGCAGGGCTTGCTCCTAGCCCTACGGCTTGACCTGCGACATGATCGCCAGCATCTGGCCCTCGCAGTCGTTGAGCTGGCCGTCGCAGAGCTCGTTGGCGGTCGGGTACACGGTGTCGTCGGCGTCGTTGCAGTCGCCGGAGCCCTGGATGCCGCTGGGGCCGTCCCACCCGCCGGCGTCGACGGTGCACTCGATGTAGAAGTCGCCGTCGTC
>CAYSMQ010000413.1:0-4527 GCA_964432035.1 uncultured Ardenticatenaceae bacterium | reverse complement strand
GTTGTGTAGCGGTTCCCCCATGCCCATGAGCACGATGTTGGTCACACGCTTATCGTCGGCCATTAGTCGACGCGCGAAATAGAGGACCTGGGCAACGATTTCGCCGCTGGTCAGATGGCGAAAGAAACCCATCTGTCCCGTGGCGCAAAATACGCAGCCCATGGCGCACCCCACCTGCGTGCTCACACAAAGCGTATGGCGATTCTCGTAATCCATGCGCACGGTTTCTACCAGCTGCCCGTCCGGGAGCTCGAAGAGTACTTTGGTGGTCTGTCCGTCGCTAGAATGCAGCTCGGAAACGGGACTCAAGATGTCCAACGTGGCCGTGGATTCCAACCGTTCGCGCAGTGATTTTGGCAGGGTTGTCATTTCCTGGAAGCTGGCGACCGGATTGACGTAGAGCCAGTTCCAGATTTGGCGCGCACGATAGTCGGGCTGATCCCAGTCGACCATCCACTGCACCAACTCATCGTATGCGAGGTCGTATATATTTACTTTGCCGGCACTCTTATCTAATGTGTCCATCACTTCTTAGCAAGTTGTTCGTCAGATCCTGGATGTTGTCGTAGATGAAGTCGGGCCTGATGTCGCTGGACTCGAGCTTCTGGCGGTTGGTGACACCGGAAAGCAGCATGATCGTTTTCAGACCGGCGGCCTGCGCCCCGACAATATCGGTTTCCAGGCGGTCGCCGACCATGGCCGTTTCCTCTCTCGCGGCGCCGAGACGATTAAGAGCCTCGTCAAAGATGGCGCGACCGGGCTTGCCGACGACGGTAGGTTGCTGATTTGTGGCTGCTTCGATAAAGGCCAGATATGCGCCCGCGCCGGGCATAGGACCGACTTCATTTGGAAAAGTAACGTCGGGATTGGTGCCTACGAAAAGCGCCCCATTATTGATGAGGTGTACGGCGGTTGCCAGGTGACGATAGCATGCATGGCGTGTAAAGCCGACCACGACGACGTCCGCGCGCAACTGAGGGTCGACAAAGTTGACGTCGTCGCTCTCCGGCAGGACACTAAATCCCTGTGATTCCATCGCCTGGCGTAAACCTGTCTCGCCTACGACGTACGCCGATGCACCCGGTGGAAACCGATTCTCCAAGTACGCCGCCGTGGCTTCCGCCGAGGTTAATATAGCGGACGGCGACACCGTCACGCCGAACTCCCGTAGTTTTTCAGCGTATTGCGTTGCAACCTTTGTGGCATTGTTTGTGGCAAGGACAAAGTTTATACGCGCATCGCGTAACGTTTCGAAAAACGTCGCCAAACCAGGCATGGGCGTCTCGCCGCGCCAGAGGACGCCGTCCATATCGAGGATCAGATTCTTTAGAGTGCTTAAGTCACTAGTTTCCATATCTGAATTATAACAGAGGCGATTTGCGCGCCCCATGGGAGGGCCTAAATGCTTACGGTATAATTACGGGCTGTTGTCCAGATTTGCGACTATCGAAGCAAGAGGAGGAGTGCATTTGTGCCGAAGCGGGTACAGGTCCTATCTCGAACGGGGCCGGCGATCATTGTCATGTTGCTGACGTTCATTGCAACCGCATTGCGCTTCCATGGGCTCTTTTTCGACGGACTGCACGCGGACGAGGCGCTTTTTGCGACCTGGGCGCGCCTGGTGGGTACCTGGCAGTCGCCACTCCTGAGCAACGAGTTGGTTGATAAGCCACCCTTACTTTTCTACGCTCAGGCTCTGTTTTACCCGCTCATCGGTCTGGCCGAACCCTGGGTGTCCCGTTTGCCAAATCTTGCTGCATCGCTGTTAATGGTACCGTTGACGGCGCGGCTCGTTTGGAATCTGTTCAAAGATACGTTAGCAATGATTGTGGCGGCGATTCTTGTTTGCTTCAGTCCACTCCTGGTGCAGTTCAGTGCGACGTCGTTTACCGATCCACTGCTGACGGCGCTCTTGTTGGCCTCGTTGGTGTCCGCCAGCGCGCGACTGGAGGATGGGCCACAACGAGCTACGGTCGCCGGTCTGTTGTTGGGTTTGGCGGTAGCGACGAAGCAGCAGGCGATTCTTTTCATTCCTTTGCATCTGGCAATTGCATGGTTTAGCGGTTACCAGAAGCCGCAGTGGCGACGCTGGTTGGTCGGCCTCTTTGTGCCAGTGCTGGGACTCGTACTGTGGCAGGTTGCGCGCGGAGGCGGCAGCAGTCTGTGGGAGCGGCAGATGGAGAGCTTCGGCGGTCTACGCCTGGCCTGGTCCTGGGAACTTTGGCCACGACTGGAAGGATGGGCAGACGTGTGGGGCGCCTTTCTGGGCGCGCCGGTGCTTGCATTTGCCTTGTTGCTGTTCTCTCCCGTGTTCCTGGCCCTGCTCATCCAACAGCAGGACCGGCGCACGGCGTTTGATCAGGCTTTGTTGCTTTTTCTCGTGGCTTATATGCTGTTGCATTGGTTCCTGGCAGTACCGGTCTGGGATCGCTATCTACTGCCGCTTGCGCCCTTGGCGGCAGTAATCATCGGGCGCTTTGTGTCGCGCGTGCTGGGATTCTTGCAGCCGGAACTGCCGGTTCCGGCAAAAGTGGCGGCAGCAGGCGCTGCGGTCGCCATGTTCACGTTAATGGCGCCTGCGGGCGTAGCCGCACGCGGTGGTGGATTCGCCGTCGGAGCGCAGCAGCGCGGGCCAGAGATCGCCCGCGCCGTGGTTGAAGAGCTACAGACAGCGCCCTACGGTACGGTCCTTTACGATCATTGGTTCAGCCAGCAGTGGCGTTACTATTTGATGGACAGCAGAGTCTATGTGAGCTGGTTTCCCCACCCACAGGCGTTAGTTGCCGATTTGGACGCTTTCCACGATGGGCAAGGGGAACGCTATGTGGCATTGCCGGGTGGCGCAACCGCGTTGCCGGTTAGACGCGCGCTGAGAGAGGCCGGTTACAGGCTAGAGGCCGTGTATTCAGCGCCAGATGTGACCCTATACCTGATTGAACGATGACGGGACTTGACAGGCGAACAGGTTGGCGACGGATCATGGGAGCGGCGTCGCGGAAGCGAAAGGCGGCATGGGCCGCGCTGGCGCTGCTCCTTATGCTGATCCTGGCGTTCTTCTGGCGGCTACTCTTTAGCGGGCTTATTCTGGGACGCGGCGATACCTTCTTGTACTTCTATCCCTACTGGCAGGCGGCGGCAGAGGCGCTGGCGCAGGGGCGCGTGCCCTTGTGGAACCCGCACATTTTCATGGGGGCGCCGTTCATCGCCAACAGCCAGGTTGGTTTTTTCTACCCGCTAAACTGGCCCCTCTGGCTTCTGTTTCCCACGCCGTACGCTGTAAGCACCAGCATAGTGCTCCACGTCATCCTGGCAGGCGCCGGCGCCTACGTTCTGGCGCGACGGCAACTCGCATTTTCCATTGCCGCGGCGACGCTCTCAGCCCTAATGTTTGCCCTGGGTGGATACCTGGGGGCGCAGGTGGAGCATGTGAATCAGTTGCAAGGACTGGCGTGGTTGCCCTGGTTGCTCGCTGTGGCGGGCGGTGGACGTGAGGTTCACACATGGACCACAAAGGCGCGAATGGCGTTGCTGGCGGGGGCTATTGTGGCTCTGCAACTGTTGGCAGGACACACGCAAAGTCTGTTTATCAGTGTTGCGGCGCTTCTGATATTTCGTGTAGCCAATATAGCTCCTATTAAGGTAAGAGCTGGAACCGCGTATGGCTTCATGGATGGGGTCGATGCACTACGACGTTCGGGGGACGGAAAACACGGGCGTGGCTGGGTGGCGAGTTTGCTGCTGGCGGTCGCAGCGCCGGTGGTTGCCGTGCTCGTCGCTCTGCTATTGGGTGCGGTACAGTTGCTGCCGACGCTGGTGTTAGCGCAGCTTTCGGGGCGCGGGGGCGGGCTGCCGGTGAATGAGGTGGTATCTTTCTCGTTACACCCGCTGCTGTTGCCGCAGGCGTTGCTGCCTCGCTTTGGACAGGTGATGTTTACGGAGTACGTGGCCTGGATGCCGTTGGCAGTGATGTTGTTGGCGACGGTGGGCGCCTGGCAGTGGCGACGGACGACGACCGCGCGAGGCCCGTTGGCGTTGGCTGCAGGCGGGTTGTTCCTGGCGCTAGGCCGGTTCAATCTGGTCTACTTGCTGCTGGCGCATTTGCCAGGGTTTAGCTATTTCCGGGCGCCGGCGCGCTGGCTGGCGCTGTACGCGCTGGGCGTTGCCTTGCTGTCCGGTCTGGGTCTGGACGTGCTGCGCGGTGTGCATGGGCCGATGGTTGGCTTGCGCTCGAGACACGCATTGGGGTGGGGTGCGGCGCTTGCCGTGGGCCTCATTGTCCTGGGCTTCGTGGCAGTTCCTTTGGCGGATATTGTGCCCGTCGGCCAGGAGTCGCCAGTCGTGGCCCCAATCTGGCTACAGCTAAGCGCGTGGGTTGTGGAGTTGGGATTGGCGCTCTTACTCTTGTGGCAGCTACCACGCGCGCGGGAGTCGTTGCGCCAGCCACTGGTACTGCTCGTGGGCGCGGCGATCGTACTTGTGCTGTTCCTTGGCTCGCGCTCGCTGCCGTACAACCGGCTCACGTCGCCG
>CAYSMQ010000412.1:0-4545 GCA_964432035.1 uncultured Ardenticatenaceae bacterium | reverse complement strand
CTCGTAGGCCAGCGGGGCGCGGCAAATGGCGAGGCAGGTCATGTTCACGTTGGCATAAAGATACTTCGCCTGATCCGCCGATTCTAATATGTCGCGCATAGCCGCCACAGCCGCCGCCGGTTCTCCAAGTCGCGCTTTCGCGCGCGCCACTTCTCCCAGCAGAGCCACGCGCGGATCCAGCGTGTCGCCGGCGCGCGCCAGGGCATCATGGGCCAATTCACGCGCTCTTTGCGGCTGCCCCAGGTCGTTGTAAACGCGCGCCAGCGTCAGGCTGAGGTAATGCCCCGCCAAATCGGTTCTTTCTTCACGCGCGAGGCCCAGACGCTCCAGCGCATCCGACCATCGCCCCAGCAGCCAGTCTATGTCCGCAAGCTGCCGCTCGGCCCCCGCGCTAATGTAGGGCACGTGCATGCGTCGCCCGTAGGCCACGGTCTCCTCCAACAATTGGCGCGCTTCGTCATATCGCCCGGTATAGGCCAGCCCTTCGGCCAAATAGATATAGGCGCGTCCGGCGTCATGCGGCCTGTTCAATTCCAACGCGCGGGCCAAGCTGTCACGTTCCAGCTCCAGGCCGTTCCAATCGCCCTTACCCGAACGCGCCGAGCCCAGGTCACACAGACACTGAATGATGAGCGCCTCGTCGCCCACGCGGCGGGCAAGCGTCAGGGCTCGCTCGCCCAGTTGAATGGCGCGATCATACGCGGCGAGGTGCATGTGATAACCCGCCATTCCCGCCAGCGCCCAGCCCAGGGCTCCGCTTTGTCCTTCACCTTCCAGACTGTCCAGCGCCCGCCGGTAGGCCTGCTCCGCCTCGCGCGCCTGCCCTTGCTCCCAATAGACACGACCCAGCGTAACCAGCGTTTCGCCCGCGGCCTCCTTGTCGCCCAACGCCCGAAACATATCATGGCTTCTCTTTAACGTCTCCACTGCCTCATCGTGGCGCGCCATCATCCACCGGCACTCGCCGAGCTTATACAAAAGTTTTGCGCGCCCGGCGTCATCAGATGAGGGCCAATGGTCCAGCGCAGACTCGTATTGGCGCGCGGCTTCGGGCAGGGCGGCGCGGCGGCGCGCCACATCGCCGGCCCGATCAAGATATCGCGCCGCCTCCGCCCACCGCCCGGCAGCGCCGTAGTGGTGCGCCAGCTGCACGACCACCGACTCCAGGTCGCTTGCGTAGAGCGCGCGCAGGGCCTCGGCAACCGCGCCGTGCAGGCGACGCCGCCGGCCCGCATCTAGCTGCCGGTAAACGTACTGCCGGAACAAGGCATGGCTGAAATCGTAAAGGGAAAGTGGGCTGCCGCCGGCGACTACTTCCCCGCTCGCTCGCACCAGCCGCTGTTGCCTGCCCAATCTATCCGACAGGGCGCGCAACACAGCGCCTTCCTCCATGTCCAGCACGCGCGCCACGCATTCGGCCGTAAACTGTGCCCCCTCCACGGCGGCGACGGCTAGTATGTCCCGCGCCTCCTGGTCCAGCCGCTCAATACGCTGCGCAATCACCGCCTCCACGCGCGCCGGCATGCGTTGCCAGTCGAGTTCCTGCCGGTCGCGCCACCGCCCCTCCTCGTCGCGATAGAGGTCGCCGCGTCGCTGCATATCGCGCAGCAGCTCCACGGTGAACAGCGGGTGGCCCGCCGTCTGCGCGTAAAGGGCGCGGCGAAATGGGTCATCCAGGCGGTTCGCTTCGCCGTCTAGATAGGCATCCACAAACGCTCGGCCCTCGTGGCGATCGGCCTGCACCAGGTCCAGAAAGATGTCGCCATAGGTGCGCCGCAGCTCATTTAAGACCCTGTTCAACGGCTGTTCCACCCCGCCGTCCCTCGGTGGCACTTCGTCGGGCCGGTAGGCGCCCACGATCAGGATGCGGCGCCCTGCAAGGCGCCGCCCAACGTGAAACAGTAGAGCAACCGACGCCTCGTCAAGCCACTGTAAATCATCCAGCAACAGCAGTAGGGGCTGCTGCCGCGCCAGCGCCTGCAGCACGTCGTCGAACTGAGTAAAAAGGGCCGTCTGCTGCACATCTTGCTGCGCTTCCAGACGCTCGACCTCCGCGCGTAAGGCGTCCAGCCAGGGCTCGCCGGCCGGCGCGGCGCTCTCCGCGCGGGACAGCAGCCGTTTTGCGCTAACAAAGACCTCGAGCAGTTGCGGCCCGTGCTGCACAATGGCCTGCACCGTCTGCGGTAACAGGCGCCACAAGCGGCGCGCCTGCTCCATGCTATGCAGCCGGCCGGCGCTGCCGCTGAGCATGGATAGCGCCTGGCGAAACGGCAGATATGGATCGCCCGCGCCGGTGATGGCGTTTCCATTGCCTCCGGCTACAACCAGTTGCCGATGGCGCGCCATCGCGCGACGCGCAAAGGTCTGGATCAGCGTCGTCTTACCGCGCCCCGCGCCGCCGGTAACGAACACGACGCGCCCGTCGCCGTCCACAGCTGCCGCCAGATGCTCGTGAAGGCGCGCCAGCTGCGCCTCCCTGCCCACAAATCGATCCGGCTCGTGAGGTTCCTGCACGGCGTCCGCCAGATAGGCCGGCAGCGGTGAGCGCGTCTCTCTGGCGTGACGCACCTTCTCGTAAAGGCGTTCTGTATCCGGGTGTGGCTCGACGCCAAGCTCTTCCCGTAACAGCTGCGCGCAGGTCTCATACTGCCGGCGGGCCTCGGCCGGTTGCCCGCTGCGCGCCAGCAACGAAATGAGTTGCCGTTGCGCCGCTTCGTGCAACGGATCCAGCTCGACGCGACGGCGCGCGTAGGCGATGGCCCGGCGCAACTCGTCGTCCGAGGCGTGCGCCGCCGCCAGGCGCTCCAGAACCCAATCCAGATCGCGGCGCAAGGATTCGGCCTCCATGCGCTGCCAGTCGTCAAATGCCGGACAGCCGGGTAGCGTGAATCCCGCCAGAAAATCATCCCCGTAGAGACCGGCAGCCTCGGCCAGCTGTGCGCGACAATCCTGGCCCACAGCGGCTCTTTCCTGCTCGCGACAGCCGTTTACCAGCCTCCGGAAGCGAACCACGTCCACGTTCAGGCCGGCCCCTTCGTCCAGGGCCACGCTGTCGCGGTCGGTCTCAAAGAAGCGCGCGCCGAGCGCTTTGCGCAGGGTGGAGAGGATGCGGCTGAGGTCGGCGCGGCCCTCGCTCTCGTCGTGCTCAGGCCACAACAGTGCAGTCAGCGCCTCCCGCGTTTGTCGCTGCTGTGTCACTGCTAGGTAGGCGAGCAGCGCCCGCGCCTTACGTCGCGTAATGTGGCGGGGGCGACCGTCGCAAACAAGCTCTGGCGCGCCAAAGAGCGTAAGTTCGCACATCTTGCTTTCATTATAACGCGCAACACGCGCGCCAACAGAATACGAGGCGGGCGAAGAATGTGCGAGGGTATTTGCGAGAGTAGCGCGGGACTCAATCCGTATGATGGCAGCGAAACGTTGCGAAATGAAGTGTGACCAAACGTGGAGGTGCTGACCAGATGTTGAGCGGTGAATCGGTCCACTTGCGCCCCGTGCGGCAGTGTGACCTGCAAGAACTCTACACGCGCCATGTGGACCTTGCCAGCCGCGGATCGTTCTTTCCGCTGGGCATGGTTTCCGAGAGTGAGTTCCGCCGTCGTTTCGAGGAACACGGATTCTGGCGCAGCGACGAGGGCATGCTGCTCATCATCGCCGGTGACGGCAGCATTGTGGGCCATGTGGAGTTCTTCAAGACCGTCAACTATCTGGACGAGCTCGAACTGTCATACCACATCTACGAACGAGAGCAGCGGGGGCGGGGCTATGCCACAGAAGCCGTAGGGCTGTTGGTGCACTACCTCTTCGCCCACCTCAAGGTGAATCGTATCCGGCTCGTCATTCATCCCCAGAACGAAGCCTCCTCTCGCGTGGCCCAAAAGTGTGGTTTTGTGCGAGAAGGGACGGCGCGCGGCGCCTGGTACCACCAGGGCCAGAACCACGACGTCCACGTTTATGCCCTCTTACGCCAGGAACGAATTTAAATTGTTGTTGTTTGATTAACCCCTATTTTAGGAGAGACCCATGATTGAAAAGATAATGGAAAATCTGACTGGAACCGGCGCGATTGACGAATCTGCCATCGACGCGCTTGAGGGCGCTCTGCGCGGCGAACTCATCCGCACCGGCGATGAAAACTATGATGAGGCGCGCGCCATCTACAACGCCATGATTGACAGGCGCCCGGCGCTCATTGCCCGCTGCGAAGACGCCGCCGACGTGCAGGCAGCCGTCAACTTTGCGCGCGAAAACGACGTGCTTCTCGCCATCCGCGGAGGCGGTCACAACGGCCCCGGCCTGGGAACCTGTGACGACGGCCTGGTTATCGACCTGTCGCCCATGGACGACATTCGCGTCGATCCGCGTGAGGGAACGGTGCGCGTAGGGGGCGGCTGTACGTGGGGAGAGGTGGACCACGCCACGCACCCCTATGGTCTGGCGGTGCCTACCGGCTTCATCTCCACGACCGGCGTTGGCGGGTTAACCCTTGGCGGGGGTCTGGGCTATCTCACACGCCGCTACGGGCTGACCGTCGACTCCCTACTGTGC